>CAZBZH010000072.1:0-12269 GCA_964496265.1 uncultured Acidobacteriota bacterium
GGGCGTGCCGTACGCCCCGGGCGGCCACCGTGCCCGGCGGCGCGGGCAGCGGGGGCAGGTCGCGGAGCTCGATGCCGGCACCGGTGCGGAAGGCCACGACCAGGCGGTCGCCGACGATGCGCATCGTCGGGTGGTGGCCCCGCTCGCCCGCCGCGGTGACCGCGAGGGCGCTGGTCCACTGGGTAGCGTTGACCGGGCGGGTGGTGACCATCACCGCACCACGAGCGCGGTCGACGTAGGCCAGGTACAGGTTCCCGGCGGGATCGGAGGTCAGCGTCGGCTGCACCTGATCGAGCCGGTCACCCGCGCCGATGAACTGGGGTTCGCTCCAGAAGCCCTCGGCATCGCGCACCGAGATGGCGATGTCGTACTCGGCTCCGGTGCGGTACTCCCAGACCGACCAGGTATCGCCGGTGACGCGGTTGACCACGGTGGTCAGCGCACCGTCGAGGCTGTTGGCGTTGAAACGATGGGGACGCAACTCACCGCCCATGGCGGGCAGGGACGTGAGTAGCAGGGCCAGGGTCAGGAAACCGCAGAACTTACGCATGGTTTCGACCTCTTTCGACGTGGGCGTCGAATTGCTCGACCTCGTTCATACGGCGCTCGACGTTGGAGCGCAGCGCTTTGAGCCGCCCGAATGCGATCTTCTCGCGCGTCGGGTTCTTCTCTTCCGCCGCCATTCGCCACTCGTAGAAGGAGTTGAAGAACAGCAGGTCGGGGTGGGGTTGGTTGTTGTGATGAGCCAATGCGTCGGATTCGCGGAAGCAGCCCCGGGCGCGGCGCAGGTCGCCCTGGCGGAAGTAGGCGACGCCGAGGTTGCTCCAGGCCTGGGCTTCCAGCCGCTGGTGGCCGGCCTGCCGGGCTTCCTGCAGGGCGGAGCGTAGGATGCGCACACCCTCGCGAACCTTGCCCATCTCGGCGAAGCAGTCACCGATGCAGATCCGCACGAGGATTGCCTCGAAGGACTCGCTGCATTCGGCGTAGATCGCGGCAGCTTCCTGATAGCGCTCGATCGCCTTCTCGTAGTTGCCGCGCTCGGCGAGGATGTAGGCGAAGGAGTGGACGGCGCGCCCCTCGAACAGCCGGTCTTCGGCTTCGATCGCGTAGCCGCAGGCTTTCTCGGCTTCCATCTCGGCGAGGAACAGGTCGCCCTGTTCCGCATGGATCTTGGCCAGTGCGTAGATCGCCTGGGCCTTGCGCTGCGCGCTGATGTTGTCGTGCTCACGCAGAGCGTGGCGCAATTCCTGTTCGGCGAGGGAGAGCTTGCCGAGGCGAACCAGGGCGGCCGAGTGGCTGGCGCGCGCGCTGATCATCAGGTCGCGGTTCTCCTGGCTGTCGGGAAGCTCTTCGAGCAGATCGATCATCCGTTCGTAGCAGGCCAGCGCTTCGCCGATGCTGCCGCCCTTGAGAGCGTCGCGGCCTTGTTGACGGACGGCTTCGACGTCGGTGCTGATCGGTTTGAGGTCCTCGAATTCCTCGAGGTCGACGACGTCGGAGAAGGCCTGGACCGAAACGTTGAACACGCTGGCCAGAACGCGGAGCTTGTCGAAGGACGGGTAACAGATGCCCTTCTCGTAGCGGCTTAGTTGAGAGTTGTCGATCTCGCCGCCTTCGGCCCGGGCCCGTTCCTCGACCCTTCGCAGCGAGTAGCCATATCCCTGGCGGAGTCGCTTCAGGTAACTACCCAGCCTCAGACTCCCCTTGAGACTGGCCTGCGATGCTTGAGATCTCATCGCCCCTCCCCTCGTCTGGCGCCCCTCGGTTGCTCGAATGCATCATGGTCTCGGCCCTCCATGCGAGAATTGGGTTTCTCTCGAACATAGGGTCCGGTTTTCATGTGTGCACCCCGTTGATTACCGTTTTGTTAGTTCGGCGTCAATTAGCATGTTATCCCGGGGGATGTAGCTGCTGCACATTCTCAGCAGAGTTTGCGGACGCATCGACCGAAAGCCTTGCGGGCGGCCAAGAGTGAAGGGCGAATAGATGGCGATGAGCGACCGTGAGCGGCAGCGAGCGGCCCAGGCTCCCAGGCGTCGCGCGAGGCGGGAAATGGCCCGGGCGGCCATTGTCTTCGCCTTACTGTCGCTCTTGATGGCCGCGATCGCGGTCAACCTGATGTTCCGCGACCTGGGATTGCAGGCCATGCTCCGCCAGCTCGACCTGGGCCGGGCCGAAGCCCAGCGCATCGCCGAGGTGATCTACGCCATCGGGCGGACCTCCGACGGGCTCGACTTTTCGCGGGTCCGGGCCAGCGAAGGGATCCTGGAACGCATCATCAACGAGCGGCTGGGGCTGCGCTCCTTTGTCCGCCACGTCGAGGTCCGGGATCGCTTCGGCAGCCAGTTCCTCTTCGTCGCCCGGGGGCAGGGCCGGGCCGGCCCGCTGCTCTCCCGCCCCGGAGGGGTCGCCGCCTTCAACGAGGAGACCTCGATCGTCACCGCCGAACTGCGCCGTGGCAGCCAGATCGAGGGGGAGGTGCGGGTCGGCATCGCCGAGGGCGCCGCCCGACGGGACCTCGAGGAACTTCGCGCCTCGCTCCGGGTCCAGGTGATGTTCGCCTTCGGCCTGGCCGGCCTACTGCTCATCGCCGGCCTGGTCTACGTGATCTACCTGATCCGCAAGAACCGCCGGCTGGAGCAACAGCAGCTCGCCGCCGAGCGGCGCTCCTACGTCGGCTTCCTGGCCTCGGGGTTGGCCCACGAGATCCGCAATCCGCTCAACGCGATGAACATGAACCTGCAGATGCTCGAGGAAGAACTGCAGGGAGTCCCCGACCTCGACGACAGTGACCATCACGAGCTGCTCGATTCGACGAAGAGCGAGATCAAGCGGTTGGAGCAGGTGGTCAGCAACTTCCTGGTCTACGCCCGGCCGGCGGCGCCGAACTTCGAAAACCTCGACCTCAACGAGGTCATCGGCAAGGTGGCCCGCTTCCTGCGGCTGGACTTCGAGCAGCACCAGGTCGGTCTCGAACTGGACCTCGACGCGATGCTGCCCAGTGTCGAGGTCGACGAGAACCAGTTTCGCCAGGCGTTGCTCAACCTGCTGGTCAACGCGCGGCAGGTGCTGAGCGGCGGCGGCAGTGTGACGGTCAAGTCCAGGGCCGGGGCGTCGGGTGAAGTCGTGGTCGAGGTGATCGACGACGGTCCGGGCATTCCCGCCGGGATTCGCGATCGCATCTTTGACGTGTTCTATTCCAACCGCGGTGGCGGCACCGGACTGGGTCTGCCCATCGCGCGGCAGATCGCCGAACGCCACGGCGGCACCCTCGACGTCGAGAGCACCGAGGGGGAAGGCACCCGCTTCCTGATTCGCTTGCCCCGCAAACACGCAAGGCGGGTTCCGCAGACGGAGAGCCGTTGATGAATCGTCGCGAGGCCGAGACTCGCGCCACCGAGTTGCGAAGCCTGATCGCCCACCATCGCAAGCGCTACTACGTCGACGACGACCCGGAGATCTCCGACGGCGAGTACGACCTCCTCGAGCGCGAGCTCGGGGAGATCGAAGAGCGCTACCCCGAGCTGCAGGCGCCGGACTCGCCGAGCCTCCGAGTCGGCGGAGAGCCCGCCGAGGGCTTCGAGTCCTTTCGTCATCGCACGCCGCAGCTCTCGTTGGACAACGCCTACGGCGAGGAGGAGCTGGAAGCCTGGCAAACCCGCCTGGTGAAGGTGGTCGATGACGCGGCCGCGACCTTCATGGTCGAACCGAAGATCGACGGTCTGTCGATCTCGGTGCACTACCGCGACGGCGTGCTGGAGCGGGGCGTGACCCGCGGAGACGGCGAGGTCGGCGAGGAGGTCACCTCCAACGTGCGCACGATCCGCTCGATCCCCTTGCGCCTGGCCCGGCCGGTTCCCTTCGTCGAGGTGCGCGGCGAGGTGTTCATGCCGCGCAGCTCCTTCGATGACCTCAACCGCGCCCGCGCCGACGCGGGCGAGGCTCCCTTCGCCAATCCGCGCAACGCCGCCGCCGGTTCGGTGCGTCTGCTCGATCCGCGAATCACCGCGTCGCGCAGGCTCGATTGCTTCTTCTACACGCTGGCCGAGATCGAGGGGGAGGCGTTGCCCCGGCGCCACCACGAGCAGCTCGCGCTGATGAAGGAACTCGGTTTCCGCATCAACCCCCGTAACGAACTCTGCCGCGATCTCGACGGCGTGCGCGACTACGTGCGCCGTCTGGAGCCCGAGCGTCACGCCCTCGGTTACGAGATCGACGGTGCGGTGATCAAGGTCGATGAACTGGAACTGCGCGAGCGCGCCGGATTCACCTCGAAGTTTCCCCGCTGGGCGATCGCGTTCAAGTTCCCGGCGGAGCAGGCGACCACCGTGGTGCAGGACATCGCGGTGCAGGTCGGTCGCACCGGCGCCTTGACGCCGGTCGCGCTGCTCGAACCGGTGCCGGTGGCGGGGACCACCGTCTCCCGGGCGACGCTGCACAACGAGGAAGAGGTCGCGCGCAAGGATGTGCGCGTCGGCGACACGGTCCTGATCGAGAAGGCGGGGGAGATCATCCCGCAGGTGATCAAGGTCATCGAGAGCAAGCGCCCCGCCGATGCGGTGGCCTTCGCCATGCCCGACGCCTGTCCCGAATGCGGTGCGCCGGCGGTCAAGGAAGAGGACGAGGTCGCCCGCCGCTGCAGCAACTCGCCGATCGCCTGTCCCGGCCAGCGCAAGGAGGCGATCCTGCACTTCGCCTCCCGCGCCGGGATGGACGTCGAGGGGTTGGGCGACGCGCTGGTGGACCAGCTGATCAAGGCGGAGCTGGTGCGGGACCCGGCGGACCTGTTCGTCCTCGAGGAGGAACCCCTCGCCGCGCTGGAGCGGATGGGCAAAAAATCGGCGACCAATCTGCTGGCCCAGCTCGAGCTGGCCCGGTCGCGGCCGCTGCACCGTCTTCTGTTCGGCCTCGGTATCCGGCACGTGGGCGTCCGTTCGGCCCGGCTGCTGGCGGCCGCCTTCCGTTCGATCGAGGCGCTGGCCGCGGCCGATGAGGAGACGCTGGTCGAACAGCCGGAGATCGGGCCCAAGACCGCCGCGGCGGTCAGCGCCTACTTCGCCGAACCGGTGCACCGGGATCTGATCGAGCGGCTGCGCAAGGCGGGGGTGAGCCTCGAGGACGAAGGTTCCCCGGAGCCCGCGCCGCCGGCCGAAGGGCCGCTCAACGGCAAGGTGGTGGTCATCACCGGCACCCTCGACGGCCTGAGCCGTTCCGACGCCAAGAAGCGCCTGGAGCAGGCGGGAGCCCGGGTCACCGGCAGCGTGAGCAAGAAGACCGACCTGCTGGTGGCGGGCGAGTCCCCCGGTTCCAAGCTGGACAAGGCCCGGGACCTGGGAGTCGAGGTGGTCGATACCGCGGGGCTCGAGGCGCTACTCGCCGCCGATTGAGCCCCAGTCGGAGCCGGAGGTGGCCCGGAATCCACCGGGATCGCCCCGCTCCGTCGCAGGCTCGACGGCTGCTAAGATGGTTCGGCTGATGGATCAAGACGCGCACATCGTGGTCATCGAAGACGAGGAGGCCAACCGCAAGGGGCTCGAGCGGGCCCTGCGGAAGGTCGGATACCGCGTCGCGGTCTTCGAGGAGGCCGACCCGGCCCTGGAGCATCTCAAGGCCGCCGGCGACGTCGCGCTGATCATCACCGACCTGGTGCTGCCCGGGAAGAACGGCTTCGAGGTGCTCGAGGAGGCCCGCGCGGTCGACCCCGGCATCGGCGTGCTGATGATCACCGGCCACGCCACCGTCGAGTCCGCCGTCGACGCGATGAAGAAGGGCGCCGACGACTACCTGACCAAGCCGGTCGACCTGTTCGAGCTGCGCAGCCGTGCCGGCGCGATCATCGAGAAACGACGCTTGTCCGCCCGGGTCGAGGAACTGGAGACCCGGCTGAGCGCCAAGTTCGGCACGATCATCGGCCAGTCGAAGCCGATGGAGGCGCTGTTCCGCCAGATGGAGCTGGTGGCGCCGACCCGCTCCAACGTGCTGATCGTCGGTGAGTCCGGCACCGGCAAGGAGCTGGTGGCCAACGCCCTCCACGAGCATTCCCCGCGCACCGACGCACGCTTCCTGCCGATCAACTGCGCCGCGATCCCGGCCGAGATCCTCGAGTCGGAGCTGTTCGGACACGAGAAGGGCGCCTTCACCGGCGCCACCGGCCGCAAGATCGGCAAGTTCGAGCTGGCCCACGACGGCACCCTGTTCCTCGACGAGATCGGCGAGCTGCCCCTGGACATGCAGGTCAAGCTGCTGCGGGTGCTGGAGTCCCGGGAGTTCATGCGGGTCGGGGGCAGCGATACGATCAAGGTCGATATCCGGCTGGTCGCCGCGACCAACGCCGATCTGGAGGCCGCCGTCGAGGAGGGGCGCTTCCGCCAGGACCTGTACTACCGGCTCAAAGTGGTGACCCTCAAGATTCCGCCGCTCCGCGAGCGGGACGGCGATATCCCGCTGCTGGCCAACCACTTCCTCGAGGTGCTGGGCCAGGAAAATGGGCGGGAGGCGATGAGTTTCAGCCCCGAGGCGCTTCAGACCCTGGTGCGCGCCCCCTGGGAGGGGAACGTTCGGGAGCTGCGCAACCTGGTCGAAAGCCTGATCGTGCTGGTGCCCCACGACACCATCGGGCCCGAGGATTTCCCCGACGAGTACCGCCACCCCGCGGCCTCGGGAGCCGCCGGCTCCTCGACGGTGGCCGCCCCGGCGGGCGGTGACGACGAGGCCCCGGCCGAGGGCACGATTCCCGCCGGGATGACCATGGACGAGATCGAGCGGCGGGCGATCCTGGGGGCGCTGGAGCAGACCGGGGGCAACCGGACCCAGGCCGCCGAGATGCTGGGCATCGGGCTGCGGACCCTCCAGCGGAAGCTCAAGGAGTACAAACTGGCGGGGCAGATGGACTGAAGGTGCCGTTTTGGCGCCCTGGCCCTGTCGGAGCGGCCTGATTTCAAAGGACTTCGGCC
This sequence comes from uncultured Acidobacteriota bacterium, assembly GCA_964496265.1. Lineage (GTDB taxonomy): Bacteria > Acidobacteriota > Polarisedimenticolia > Polarisedimenticolales > Polarisedimenticolaceae > Mor1. The sequence continues at coordinate 6,954 of CAZBZH010000072.1, forward strand.
CCTGGGCGGCGGCCCGGGAATTGCAGGTATAACCGGCGATGTCTCCGATCTACAACGGAAAGTACCGGGTCCTGGTGGTCGACGACGACCCCTCGGTGTTGGCGACCTACCGCCGTCTGCTGCGCCGGGCGGGCTACGAGGTGGTCACCTGCGATTGTCCCCGGGCGGCGCTGTCCGATCCCGACGTGGCCCAGGGCGTCAACCTGATCATGGTCGACTACCGCATGCCGGCGATGGACGGGCTGACCTTCCTCTCCGAGTTGCGCCGCCGCGAGATCCGCGCCCGGGCGCTCCTGATCTCGGCCTACCTGACCGAAGAGGTGCGGGCCCAGGCCGGCAATCTCGGGGTTGCCCAGGTGCTCGATAAGCCGGTCGACATCAAGAAGTTGCGCAGCGTGATCGCCACGCTGCTGCCCCTGGATGCCTCCTCGGCCGCCGGACAGGCGGGCTGAGTCTCCGAAGCGTCCTCGGATCCCGCAGTTTCATAGCGTCCGCTTGAAGCCGAAGCCATACTAGACTCGTATAAGCAAGGACCGGTGGAACTGGAAAACCACCGAAATGGGGCGCTACCGAGGGGTTCGGAGGCTACGACTCGATGAATAATCGCGCATTCGGCATGGTTGCCCTGATCGCCGTGGTGGCTGTCAGCGTCGTCTTCGGGATGGTGCTCGGCGCCCGGCTGACTCCTCCGAGGGTCATTCACGCCGATACCTCTCCCGCCTCCTTCGCCCGCTCCGCCCCGCTGCAGCTGGCCCCGGCCCAGACCAAGGCCGCCGGCGCCACCAGCTTCGCCGACATCGTCGAGACGTCGCTCCCCGCCGTGGTGGGGGTGACCAACACCCAGCTGGTCGATGAGGAGCAGGCCAGCGAGGATGAGCGCAACGAGCCCTTCTTCCGCTGGTTCTTCGGGCGTCCCGAGGAGCAGGAGAACGGCCCTCGCCGGGACAACCGGCGCCAGGGTTCGGGGAGCGGCTTCGTCGTCTCTCCCGACGGCTACATCCTGACCAACGATCACGTGGTCGCCGATTCCAGCCGTATCCAGGTCAGCCTGCAGGACGGCCGCACCGTGGACGCCACCCTGGTCGGCGCCGACCCGGCCATCGACCTGGCGCTGATCAAGATCGACGCCGGCGACAAGGCTCTTCCGGTGCTGCCCCTGGGCAACTCCAAGGAGCTGCGGGTCGGGGAGTGGGTCATCGCCATCGGCAACCCGCTGGATTTCGAACAGACCGTGACCGTCGGCGTCGTCTCCGCCAAGGAGCGTCAGGTGCCGATCGGCGAGACCGACCTGGGCCTGGCTCAGTTCATCCAGACCGACGCCGCGATCAACTTCGGCAACTCCGGCGGCCCGCTGCTCGACGCGGCCGGCAACGTGATCGGGATCAACACGGCGATTCGCCGGGGCAACATGGCTGAGGGCATCGGCTTCGCCCTGCCCATCGACCAGGCCCGCTCGGCGATGGAGCAGTTGCTCTCCACCGGCGAAGTTCAGCGCGGCTTCCTCGGCATCTCGCTGGGGAACGACATCGATCGCCGCGCCGCCGAGTTCTACGGGCTGCCCGACGAGCGGGGCGCCCTGGTCGAACAGGTCACCCCCGATCAGCCCGCCGATCGCGCGGGGCTGCGCCGGGGCGACGTGATCCGCAAGGTCGACGGCAGCATCGTGCGCAACAACCGCGACCTGATTCGCAAGATCTCCGCCCGCTTCCCGGGTGACGAGGTCGAGCTCGAGGTCGTCCGTGACGGACGCACCATCGAGAAGACCGCGCTCCTGATGGATCGCAAGGAAAGCACCCGTGGCCGCCGTGGCAACCCCTTCGAATCCCGGCCCGAGCCGGAACCCGAGGAGGAGCCGGCGGAATCCACCGGTCTCGGCGTGACCGTTGAGAACCTGACCCGCACCATGCGCGAGCGCCTCGGCGTCGGCGACGGCGTGCGCGGCGTGCTGGTGGTTTCGGTCGAGTACGACTCTCCCTCCGCCGATGCCGACATCGTGCCCAACACGTTGATCACCGCGATCAACGATCAGCCGATCGAGGATGTCGACGCGTGGAACGACGTGATCGGCAGTCTCGAGCCGGGCGCGGTGATCCGGGTCGATTGCTACGAGGGTGGCGTGTTCCGCTACCGCTACGTGAGAGTTCCCGAGGAATAGGTTGGCTCCGCGAAGCAAGCCCAGAATCCTGATCGCCGACGACGAGGAGGACATCCGCTCCTCGCTACGGATGATCCTCGAGTACGAGGGCATGTCCCTGGTCGAGGCGGCCAACGGCAAGGAGGCGCTGGAACGCGTCGCCGCCGACAGCCCCGACGCGGTGATCCTGGATATCAAGATGCCGCGGATGGACGGTCTGGAAGCGCTGGCCAAGATCAAGGAGATCGACGCCGATCTCCCGGTGGTCATGGTCAGCGGCCACGGCACCATCGCCACCGCCATCGAGGCCACCCGCCTCGGCGCCTTCGACTTCATGGAGAAGCCGCTGGAGCGGGACCGGGTGCTGCTGGTGCTGCGCAACGCCCTGGAGCGCAACCGGCTTCAGCTCGAGAACCGCGAGCTCAAGCTCAGCTACGAAGAGAAGTTCCGCATGGTCGGCGAGTCGCCGCAGCTGCGGAAGATTCACGAGGCGATCGCCCGCGCGGCACCGACCAAGGCGTCGGTGCTGATCACCGGCGAATCCGGCACCGGCAAGGAACTGGTGGCCCGGGCGATCCACAAGAACAGCACCCGGGCCGAAGATCCCTTCATCCGGGTCAACTGCGCCGCGATCCCCGAGGAACTGATCGAGTCGGAGCTGTTCGGCCACATCAAGGGTTCGTTCACCGGCGCCACCCGGGACCAGACCGGCAAGTTCGTTCAGGCCGACGGGGGCACGATCTTCCTCGACGAGATCGGCGACATGTCGATGAAGACCCAGTCCAAGGTGCTGCGCGTGCTGCAGGACGGGGAGGTCGAGCCGGTGGGCGCGGCAAAGGCGGTCACCGTCGACGTGCGGGTCATCGCCGCGACCAACAAGGACCTGCCGATCGAGATCGACGCCGGCACGTTCCGTGAAGATCTCTACTTCCGCCTCAACGTGGTGCCGATCCAGATGCCGCCCCTGCGCGAACGCCGCGAGGACATCGACGCCCTGGTGGCCTACTTCGCCGAGAGCTTCGTCGCCGAGAACGGCTTCAAGGCCAAGGAGTTCGGCAAGGACGCCCTGGCATCCCTGCGCGAACTACCCTGGCGGGGCAACGTTCGTGAGCTGCGCAACGCCGTCGAGCGGCTGATCATCATGACCGCCGGCGACACCATCGGGGCCGACGACATCCCCGCGGGGCTGGGATTGGCCATGAGCAACGACGAGACGCCTTCCCTGGAAGGATCGCTGGTCGTTCCGGTGGCGGGCAAGACGCTGCAGGACTTCAAGGACCACGCCGAGCGGGCGTATCTGGTGCAGAAGCTCGAGGAGAACGGCTGGAACGTCGCGGCCACCGCCAAGGCGATCGAGACGCCCCGCTCCAACCTGTACAAGAAGCTCGATACCTACGGCATCTCCCGGGACGGCGGCGAGTAGTCCTCCCGGAAGGGCTTCCCTTCCTCGTAGAGTGCCAGGCGCGCGGCGGCGTCCGCCTTGCCTTCCTCGCTATCGAACTGCTCGATCGCCGCCCGTGCGGACTGGATCGCGTTGTCGAAGTCGCCCGCTTCGGCGTAGGCCGCGGCCAGGGTGTCCAGCGACCCCTCCGCGTCCCACTCGGTCGCCTCTCCTGCGCGTTTTGCCAGCTCGACCGCCCGCTTACCGTCCCGCACGCCATCGTCGGGGCAGGTGGCCAGGAACCAGGCGAGGGTCTGCAGCCAGCCCGGTTCCTCTTCCTCGCGAACCGCGGTCTCGTAGTGCTCTCGTGCCTCGGCGAAACGGCCCAGCTCGGTCAGCAGCAGGGCGTGACCGAAGTGTTCGGTCGGGGACTCGGGGGTCCAATCCCACTCGCCGGGGCCGAGGAACCGCGCGGCCAGCTCGCCGAGTCCGAAGCCGTAGATGTCCCGCAGTGCCAGGTCGCCGCCGTCCAGCGGACTCGCCGAGGCGATGAAGCGCCGGTAGTCCGCGCGTCCGCGGCCGGCCAGGTTGGCGGTGAGCACCTGGGAGAGTTCCAGGCTCATCACCGAGCCTCCCTCCTCGTCGCCGAAGCTGTGGCCCTGCCAGAAACGGCGCAGCCCCTTGTCCTTCCAGAACGCCTGATGTTGATCCTGGCCCGCCAGGTCGACGCGGAATGCATCTCCGGAGTTCGCCGGCGCATCCTCCGGGTCGGCCCCGGAGTGGTAGCCCAGCACATCCTCGACCAGGAGTTGTTTGACGCCCTCCTCGAGCCAGAGCGGCAGGACCCGCTGGAACAGACAGCAGCGAGCGATCTCGGTGACCAACGCCTCCTCTTTCAGGCCTTCACGGGCGGCGACGATGGCGAACTGCTCCCGCCCCAGCGGAACGAAGCCGCCGTCGGGCAACAGAAGATCCCCGACCTCATCGGGATGGTCGACGTAGTCGTAGTAGAACCGGCTGTCGTGGAATGCCAGGCAGGCCAGCTTGCGGTAGGGATCGACGTGGGCGATCTCGGGAAGTGCCTCGAAGATCTCCCGCAACGCGCGTTCGGCGGTCTGGGCCAGCTCCGAGGCGTAGGTTCGGCCGCCGTCGGTGAGTATGAAGAACCGATCGCTCTCGAAGACCTCGTAGGCCCCTTCGAGAGTCTCGGCGATCTGTTCCAGCCACTGTTCGGTCAATTCCGAAAGGGCGGTCTCCCATTCGGGTTCCGGCAGTTCGTCGAGGACCCACTGGGTCAGCCGCAGCCAGTCCACTCGCGGGAGGCCGTTGATCGTGCTCAGCGCGCCGGGGATGTCGTCGAGTTTCGCCATGGTGCCTGAGTGTAGAACACAACGAGATCGGTATCCTGCCAACCGAGTGGCACACGTCGGTTACTGTATCCGGCAGACAGTTCATGCGGTTTTTCGAGGTCCCATGAGTCGGTTCGACAGCTACGAGCCCTACCCGCAACTCCATTGCCCGGCCTGCGGCAAGGGCCTGGACGGATGGCAAGGCGAGGATGGGCCCTGCGCTCAGTTCGTCTGGCGTCAGGGGGTCGAGGCGCCGATCGCCCAGGAGGTCGACGAGCCGTTCGCCCTTCCGGCGGATCAGCGGGAACGGGTCCGGCTTCCCGCGTCGTTCACGATCCACGCCCAGTGCTGTAGCGATCGCTTCATGGTCGAGGCGACCGGTTACGCCGGGTACGGTCCGTGGGATCGAACCGAACTGGAAACCGCCGAGACCGTGGAGCAAGGCGAACTGA
>CAZBZH010000073.1:0-12074 GCA_964496265.1 uncultured Acidobacteriota bacterium
CATCGCCATCGAGGTCCGCACCGACCCGGCCGGCGTCGCGCCCCGGGACATCCGCCAGCAAGGAGGCGCAAGCGAAGTCGCGCTCTCACCCAACGGCAAGGAGATCGCGTTCATCGTGCGGGGGGAGGTCTTCGCCACCTCCCTCGAAACCGACGTGACCAAGCGGGTGACCGACACCCCCGAGCAGGAGCGTTCCATCGACTGGAGCCCCGACGGCCGCTCGATCGTCTACGCCTCGGAGCGGGACGGCAGCTGGAACCTCTACCGCACCAGGCTGGCCCGGGACGAGGAGAAGTACTTCTTCCGCGCCACCGTGCTGGAAGAGGAGCCGGTGCTGGTCAGCGACGCCGATACCTTCCAGCCTCGCTACTCCCCCACCGGAGACCACATCGCCTATCTCGAATCCCGCACGACCTTGAAGGTGCTGGACACCGAGAGCGGCAAGAGCGTGGTGGCGCTTGCCGGCGACCGCAACGTCTCCTACGCCGACGGGGACTTCGGCTACGCCTGGGCGCCCGACGGACGCTGGCTGCTGACCCAATTCCTCTACCCGGGCTACTGGATCAGCGAGATCGGCCTGGTCTCCGCCGACGGCAAGGGGGAGGTCAAGAACCTGACCGAGAGCGGCTACTTCGACGTCAGCCCGCGCTGGTCGCTCAAGGGCAAGGCCTTCACCTGGCTTTCCAACCGGGACGGCCTGCAGGGTCACGCCAAGACCGGCCCGTCCGAGTACGACGTCTACGCCGCCTTCCTCGACCGCGAAGCGTGGGACCGTTTCCGCCTGACCGAAGAGGAGCTGGAGCTCCTTAAGGAGGCCGAAAAAGAAGAGGAGAGCGAGAAGGAGGAGGACGAGGCGGAAGACGAAGCCGACGGCAAGGACGCGAAGAAGGGCAAGAAGTCCAAGAAGAAAAAGGACGCCGGGAAGTCCGACGAGGACGAGGACAAGAAAGACAAGAAGCAAGAGATCGAGCCGCTGGAACTGGATCTCGAAGACCTGCGGGAGCGCCGGGCTCGCCTGACGATCCACAGCTCCCGCCTTTCCGATGCGGCGATGACCCATGACGGCGAGAAACTGCTCTACCTCGCCCGCTTCGAGAAGGGCTACAACCTGTGGGTCACCGAGCTACGCACCCGGGAAACCAAGATCCTGACCCCGCTGGGGAGCCGCGGCGGCGGCAGCATCATCCTCGACGAGAAGGGCAAGTTCGCCATCGTCGCCGCTGGTGGCGCGATCCACAAGGTCACCATCGACTCCGGCAAGTCCAAACGGATCTCCTTCCGCGGCCTGATGGAGTTGGACCCGATCGCCGAGCGCAAAGCGATCTTCGCCCACGCCTGGCGCCAGGTGCGGGAGAAGTTCTACAAGCCGGACCTCCATGGCGCCCAGTGGGACCGCCTGCGGGAGGAGTACGAGCCCTTCCTCGACAGCATTACCCAGGACCGGGACTTCGCCGAGATGCTCGGCGAGATGCTGGGCGAGTTGAACGCCTCCCACACCGGGGCGCGCTATCGCCCGATGGGAGGCGGCGGGGACTCCACCGCGTCGCTGGGCGTGTTCTTCGATCGCAGCTACAGCGGAGCCGGGCTGCGCATCTCCGAGGTCATGCGGCACAACCCGATCGCCAGCGGCGAGTCCAGGTTGGCCGCCGGGGTGATCCTGGAAAAGATCGACGGCGTCCCCGTCGGCGCGGGTATCCCGCTGGCTCCCCTGCTCAACCGCAGGGCCGGCGAGTACACCCTGCTCTCTCTCCGTTCCGGTGAGGAGAGCTGGGAAGAGCGGGTCAAGCCGCTCAGCCGCGGTCAGGAGCGGGAACTGCTCTACCGGCGCTGGGTCGAATCCCGTCGTCAGGAGACCGAACGCCTCTCGTCCGGCCGTGTCGGCTACGTCCACGTCCGCGGGATGAACGACAGCAGCTACCGCACGGTCCAGGAAGAGGTCCTGGGGCGCCTCGCAACCAAGGAGGCGGTGATCGTCGACACCCGCTTCAACGGCGGCGGTGACCTGGTCGACGATCTGAGCATCTTCCTCAGCGGCAAGCAGTACATGGACTTTGTTCACCCCGACGGCCGGGTCTTCGGCATGGAGCCGTCGCGGCGCTGGACCAAACCGTCGATCGTGATCGCCAGCGAAGGCAACTACTCCGACGCTCACTGCTTCCCCTGGGCCTACCGGGAACTGGAGATCGGAAAGATCGTCGGCATGCCGGTGCCCGGCACCTGCACCTTCGTCTGGTGGGAGCGGCAGATCAACGGCAGCGTCGTCTTCGGCGTGCCCAACCTGGGGATCAAGGGGGAAGACGGCCGCTACCTCGAGAACCTGCAGCTCGAGCCGGACATCCGGGTGGAGAACGCCCCGGCGGACGTGCTCGCCGGCAAAGACGCCCAGCTGGAGCGGGCGGTTTCCGAGTTGCTCCGCGAGCTGGGAGGGTCCTGAGCCAGGCCGGAGACCATCGGCAGCCGTTCTGTTGAAACCGCTGAAACCGTAGGGCATGGTAAGGCGTTCCGGTTCGGTGAGGAGGAGGCAACCGATGTTTCGAGCGACCTGTCTACTGTTGATCGCGATGACCGCCGGGCTGCTGCCGGCGCAAGCCCAGGAATCCAAGCCGGACCGGCTGACCGGGTTGATCGAGGCCAGCCATCGAGGGCTGCGCGTCGGGGACGCCGGCCACGAAGGCCCCGGCGCCCGGTTCCTGGTGGAATCCGGCGCCGCATCGCATTTCTTCCTGATCGGTGAGAGCCACGGCAACCCGGAAACGCCGGCACTTGCCGCGTGGCTCGCCGGCGAACTGACGCCTCACGGCTATCGGACCCTCGCCGTGGAGACCGGCCCGGTGGCCGCCGAGCGGATGAAACGCCTGGCCGCGCAGCCCGCGCCGATGGACGCCTTCCAGCAGTTCCACCAGCGCTGGCCCTTCTCCATCGCCTTCTTCTTCTGGAAGGAAGAGGTCGAGATGCTGCTCGCCGTCCGGGCGCTGGACTGGGATGTCATCGGGCTCGACCAGGAGTTCGTCGGCGCCGGCCGCTACCTGCTCGATGAACTGCACGGGCTGGTGCAAACACCAGAGCAAAAGGCCCAGGTCGCGGCATGGCAACAGCAGGCCGCCGCCGGCATGCAGAAGTTCATGGAGACCGGAGATACCGGCGCCGGCTTCCTCAATGCGATCGATACCGGGAACCTCGACGCCTTTGCGGCAGCGCTGCCCGCCGACGCGAACCAGGCTCGGCAGATCGTTCGGGAACTCAGCGCCTCGGCCACGGTCTACCAGCACTACCAGAACAAACGCTACTACCTCAACAACTACGACCGCATCCAGTTGATGAAGCGGCACCTGGCCGAGTACATCGCCGGCGCCGGCGGCCTCGAAGCGGCACCGAAGACGCTGTTCAAGTTCGGCTCGGCCCACATGGGGCGGGGCTACAGCCCATTCCACCAGCTCGACCTGGGGAATGCCGCCGCGGAACTCGCCGTCGCCCGGCTCTCCGACTCGTTCCACCTCAACGTCGTGGCGCTGGCCAGTGTGCGCGATGGCGAGGAGAAGGACTGGACCGCCGACAGCCCCTACCTGGGCCGCTTTGCGGCGGCGATGGAGGATGGCTCCTGGGGCGTCTTCGACCTGCGCCCGCTGCGTCCGTTCTTCGCTTCGTCGAAAAACCGCGAGGCGCATCCTGAACTGGCGGAGCTGGTCTACCGCTTCGACGCGCTGGCGGTGGCGCCGAAGTTCCACGAAGTCGAGGCGATGATCCCGCTGCCGTTCTAGCCGCGTGCGGCCTTGAGGTCCTCGATGGTCGATTCGAGCTTGGCGATCTTCTCCCGCTCGGACTCGGCCGCCGCCCTGGCCTCGGCGACCTTCTCGGCCGGCGCCCGCTCGATGAAGTTGGCGTTGCCCAGCTTCTTCTCCATGGCGTCCAGCAGCTTCCGCGACTTGTCCGCCGCCTTGCCCAATCGCTCGAGCTCCTCGTCCAGGTCGACGTACTTGGCCAGGTCGATGTAGAGCTCGAAGGCCTTGTCGAAGTGGGAGATCATTCCCGGCGAACGCTCGTCGACGAACTCGATGGCCTCGAGGCGCGCCAGGAAGCACAGCGGCTCCTGGGACTGCTCGATGATCTGCCGCGCTTCGGCGGCCAGCGGCTTGACCTGCACGGTGATCGAGAGGTTGTCCTTGACGTTGCTCGAGGCCCGGAGCTGACGCACCGCGACGACCAGACGCTGGAGGATGGCGAAGCGCTCCTGGATCGCGGTGTCGGGGGCCGAGTCGGTCGCCGGAAAGCGATCGAGGGCCAGCATCTCCCGGGGTTCCTCCGCGTCCCACAGCCCCAGACCGCTCATCGCCGGGCGCAGCCGCAGCCACAGCTCCTCGGTGACGAAGGGCACCACCGGATGCAGCATCCGGAGCGTGTCGGCCAGGACCCGGCCCAGCACCTGCAAGGTTCCCCGGCGCTCGGCGGCATCTTCCGAGGCCAATCGCGGCTTGCTCAACTCCAGCGCCCAGGAACAGAAGTCATCCCAGACGAAGTGGTAGAGCTCCGAGGCCATGTGACCGAAGTCGTAGCGATCCAGCCCCTTGCGGGTCTCGACCAGGGCGTGATCCCGCCGGGCCATCAACCAGCGATCCCGGTCGGTGGGCTCGGCCGGCGCGGCCTGTTCGCCCCGCCCGAGCTCCTCCTCGAGGGCGGTGATCACCCGGCCGGCCCCGTTCCACAGTTTGGTGATGAAGTTGCGGCCCTCGGTAAAGCGGGCAAAGGAGAGGCGCACCCGCTCCCCCTCGGTGATCGAGTAAACCAGAGTCCAACGCATGGCGTCGGCCCCCACCCCGGGGAAGCCGTCGGGGAAGTTCTTCTCGATCCGCTTCAACAGCTCCTTCATGTTGGTCGGCCGGGCTTCCATCACCGGCCGCTTGAGGTCCTCGACCGACGCGCCGTCGATCACCGTCAGCGGGTCGATACCGTTGCCCTTGGACTTGGACATGGTGATGCCGCGATCGTCGGTGACCGTCGAGTGCAGGTAGACGTCGTGGTACGGCAGCCGGTCCTCGAACAGCAGTCCGGCGAAGTTCATCCGCGCGACCCAGAAGAACAGGATATCCTTGGCCGTCGAGAGCACCGACGTCGGGTAGTAGCGCTTGAAGTCGTCGGTCCGCTCGGGCCAACCCAGGGTCGACAGCGGCCACAGCCAGGAGGAGAACCAGGTATCGAGAACGTCCGATTCCTGATGCCAGGCCTCGGGCTCGGCGGCGACGCGCTCAGGGGTCTCCATCGCCACCAGCGTCTCGCCGGTCTCATTGTGGTACCAGGCGGGAATTCGGTGGCCCCACCAGATCTGGCGGCTGATGCACCAGTCGCGAATGTTCGAGAGCCAGTGGACGTAGACCTTCTCGTGATGCTGGGGATGGAAGCCGATGCCGGACGCCCCCGCACCCCGCACCCACTCGCCGTCGCGCAGCTCGTAGCCGCTGGCCTCCAGCGCCTTCTTGGCCAGGGGCTCCATCTTGACGAACCACTGGTCCGACAGCCGGAACTCGATCGGCACCTTGCTGCGGTAGCTCTTGCCCACCGCCATGCGGTGATCCCGCACCTCGGCCAGCAGCCCCTTTTCCTCGAGCTCCTCCAACGCCTTCTTGCGAGCGGCGTAGCGCTCCAGGCCGCGATAGCGCTCGGGCACCACGTCGTTCATCGTGGCGTCCTCGTGCATCACGTTGATGCCCTCGAGGCCGGCACGCTGCCCCACCTCGAAGTCGTTGGGGTCGTGAGCCGGGGTGATCTTCACGCAACCGGTGCCGAGTTCGGGATCGGCGTGTTCGTCGGTGATCACCGGGATGCGCCGCTCCTGAAGCGGCAGGATCAGCGTCTTGCCGACGAAGTCCTTGTAGCGTTCGTCATCGGGATGCACCGCCACCGCCACGTCCCCGAACAGGGTCTCGGGCCGGGTCGTGCTGACGGTGACGAATTTCGACGGGTCCTCTTCCAGCGGGTAGCGGATGTCGTACATCTTGCCCGGCGCGTCTTCCTTCTCGACCTCGTCGTCGGAGAGCGCCGTGCGATCGACGGGGCACCAGTTGACGATGCGCTTGCCCCGGTAGATCAGCCCCTGCTCGTAGAGCGAAACGAAGGCGTGGCGCACGGCCAGGTTCAGCCCCTCGTCCATGGTGAAGCGGGTGCGGGTCCAGTCGCAGGAGCAGCCGATCCGCTGGAGCTGTTTCAGGATCTCGTCGCCGTACTCGTGCTTCCACTCCCAGATGCGTTTGACCGTCTCCTCGCGGCCGAGTTCCCGGTAGTCGATGCCCTGGGCGTCGAGCTGCTTCTTGACCACGGTCTGGGTCGCGATGCCGGCGTGGTCGGTGCCGGGGACCCACAGCGCGTCGAAGCCGTCCATCCGCTTGTAGCGGATCAGCACGTCCTGGATCGTGTTGTTCAGCGCATGCCCCATGTGCAGCCGCCCGGTGACGTTCGGCGGCGGAATCACGATCACGTAGGGCTGAGCGTCCTTGCGCTCGGGATGCAGCAGCGCGCCGTCGGCACCGTAGGCCGGCTGGAAGGCGTGGGCCTCACGCCAGCGCTGGTAGAGCCGGTCTTCGGCCTCTTTGTAGTCGAAACGTTTGGGGAATGCGCGGTCGGACACGATCGAATCTCCCGGGCGCCGCCGGCTCCGGCGGGGGCCGGTCCGCACGGGGCGCAAGATGCCGCAATGTACCAGTTCACCGGGCAAAGCCCAACGGCGGCATCGGCCGGATATAATCGCCGGATGAACTCGACGATGAAGACCGTTGCGACCCTGACGGCCATGGCCTGCCTGCTGGCCACCACCCCGCTGACCGCCCAGACCGCCGCCGAGCGGGAGGTCGCCGCCAAGCTGGCCGGTGCGGCCCTGATCGACGGCAAGGCCTGGGACAAGCTGGCCTACCTGACCGACCGGATCGGCCACCGGTTGAGCGGCTCCGAGGGGCTGGAAAAGGCCGTGACCTGGACCGCCGAGGAGTTCAAACGGGACGGGATCCCCAGGGTCTGGACCGAGGAGGTCATGGTCCCCCACTGGGTCCGCGGCGAGGAACAAGCCCGCATCGTCGCCCCGGTGGAGTGGAAGCTGGCGCTGCTGGCGCTAGGGGGCAGCGTCGGGACGCCCGAGGGGGGCATCACCGCCGAGGTCATCGAGGTCGACAGCCTCGAGCAGCTCAACGAACGCAAGGACGAGGTCAAGGGCAAGATCGTGCTGTTCAACAAGGCGATCGAGGCCGGCTTCGACGCCAAGTACGGCTACGGCTCGGCGGTCCCGATGCGGGTCGTCGGCCCCTCCCGCGCCGCGCGCCACGGCGCCGTGGGCATGCTGATCCGCTCGCTGGGCACCGCCGATTTCCGCCTGCCCCACACCGGCACCCTGCGCTACGAGGACGGGCTGCCGAAGATTCCCTCGGCCGCCATCGCATCCGAGGGGGCGGAGCTGATTCATCGCCTGTTGGCCTCGGGAGACCCGGTCAAGGTCCACATGGAGCTCGGCGCCAAGACCCTGCCCGATGCGCTGTCCCACAACGTGATCGCCGACATTCCCGGCCGGGAGAAGCCCGAGGAGATCGTGCTGATCGGCGGCCACCTGGATTCCTGGGATGTGGGCCAGGGCGCCCATGACGACGGCGCCGGCTGCGCCATCGTGATGGAGGTCATGCGGCTGATCCAGAAGTCGGGCATGCAGCCCCGGCGCACCATCCGCGCGGTGCTGTTCACCAACGAGGAGAACGGCCTGCGGGGCGGACGCGACTACGAGAAGCGCCACGGCCACGAGACCCACGTCGCCGCCATCGAGAGCGACAGTGGCGGCGCCGAGCCGGTCGGCTTCGGCGTCAGCGCCGGCGAGGGAGGTGTGGCGATGATCGAGGAGATCGCCTCGATGCTCGAGTTCATCGACGCCCACCGGGTCGCCTCCCGGGGCGGCGGCGCCGACATCTCTCCGTTGCGGGTCCACGGCGTGCCGCTGATGAACCTGCGTCAACAATCCTTCAACTACTTCGACTACCACCATACCGAGGCGGACACCCTGGATAAGATCGACCGGCAGAATCTCAACAAGAACGTCGCCGCCCTTACGGTGATGACCTGGCTGCTTGCCGAGCGGGAAGAGACCCTGCCCCGCAACAACCCTGAAGAGGGCGATTGACCCGAGAGCGGGCACAGGGGGCGCCCTGGTGGCTGCGCCTGGTGCGCATCCCCGCGGTCTTGGTGTGCGCGCTGACCGTCGCCGGCTTCCTCGGAAGATACTGGTGGCGCTTCGAGCTGGCCTCCCACTTCCGGGTGCAGTACGTCCTGGCGCTGCTTCCGCTGGTGCTGGTGATGCTGGTGACCCGCAGGTGGCGCCACGCCGCGGGCTTCGGGGCCTTTCTGGCGATCAATCTGGTGCTCGTCGCACCGATCCTCGTTCCCTACAACTACAACCCGATCATGAAGGGTGGAACACGCCTCACAACGCTGGCGCTCAACGTCGAACATCCCAACGAGCGCAGCGACCTGGTCCTGGCCGAGTTGGCCGGCAGCGAACCGGATGTCGTCGTCCTTCAGGAGGTAAGCCGTCGCTGGCTCTCCGAACTGACTCCGTTCCGCGAGCGCTACCCCCACAAGGTCGAGCTACCGCGCAGCGACTACTTCGGGATCGCGCTGTACAGCAAGTACCCGATCCTCGAACACCGGGAACTGAATTACGGGATCGTCCAGGTGCCCTCGATCGTGGCCCGGCTCGACGTCAAGGGTGCCCTCCTGACCGTGGTCGGGACCCACCCCCTTCCGCCGGTCAGCGCCTTTCACTCCGAGGAGCGAAATCTCCAGCTCCAGGGCCTCGCCGACGTCATGGCAGACCTCGAAGGACCGGTGCTGCTGCTGGGGGACCTCAACTCGACCCGTTGGTCCTACCACTTCCGGCAGTTGACCCAACGCTCGGGATTACGGCCCCCTCCCGGCCGCTACCGGCCGACCTGGCCGGTGGGCAAGCCCTGGTTCTGGATCCAGATCGACCACGGGCTGGTGCGGGACCTCGTGGTGACCGGTTCCCACACCGGCGCGGATGTCGGCTCCGACCACTACCCCCTGTATCTGGATGTCCATATCCCCGGAAGATCCCCGCGAGCCCGTTAGCTTCCCCTCCGACCCCGTTCCGTGATTAAATCTCGCCTTTTGCAGGGCCTGGGCGCGGCCGTACTGCCGCATCCAGGGGGCCGCCGGACGCCCGCGGCAACGAAATCGCCGTAGATTCGACCCGGCGGGGGGCCCGCGAACCGAGGAGAGTTGCATGAGTCAGCAGAGAGAGCAGACCCTGTTCGGACATCCGACGGGGCTGTACACGCTGTTCTTCGCCGAAATGTGGGAGCGCTTCTCCTACTACGGCATGCGCGCCCTGCTGGTCTTCTACATGACCAAGGGCTTCCTCGGCTACGGCGACTCTGACGCCTACGGGGTCTACGGCGCCTACACCGCCCTGGTCTACATGACCCCGTTCTTCGGCGGCATGATCGCCGACCGCATCCTCGGCCCGCGCAAGGCGGTGATTCTCGGTGGCTTGCTGATGGCAGCCGGCCACCTGGTGATGACCTTCGAGAGCGAGATCCTGTTCTTCACGGCGCTTGCGCTGCTGATCGCCGGCAACGGCTTCTTCAAGCCCAACATCTCGACGATGGTCGGCTCGCTCTACCGCCCCGAAGAGAAGAACAAGAAGGACGGCGGGTTCACCATCTTCTACATCGGCATCAACCTGGGGGCGGCGCTGGCTCCCCTGCTCTGCGGCTACGTCGGCGAGACCTACGGCTGGCACTGGGGCTTCGGCCTGGCCACCCTGGGCATGTTGATCGGCGTGGCGATCTTCGTCGCGCCGACCGTGCTCACCCAGGCGCTGATCGGGGGCGGTGCCCTGGCCACCTCGATCGCGTTGATCTACTTCAGTCCGGACAACCCCTACGCCACGGCGTTCAACTGGTTCATCGCCATCGCCCTGGTGATCTCCGGCGCCATCGCAACCATGGCCCTGCAACGGGGCGGCCTGCCCCGGGATGTGGGCCTGCCGCCGGATCCGGAGGGGCTCAAGGCACCGTCGCTAGGCGGCCTCAGCCGGGAGCTCACGGTCTACCTCGGCTCGCTGCTCTCGGTCCCCGTGTTCCTGCTGCTGGTCTCGGGCTTCTCCCCCTTCACCGGCGACGGTGAGTCGCTGCGCATCATCCCCGAATCCACCGTGGCCAACCTGCAGGCGTCCTCGAGTGCGCTGACCCAGGTGCTGGCCGTGTTCGTCGGCGAGATCGCCAAGCCCGCCGGCTTGATCCTGACCCTCTCGGGACTGATCGCCTTCATCTACCTGATGAGCCAGGCCTTCAAGCAGCCGCGGATCTCCCGCAACCGCATGTTCGTGGCCATGACGCTGATCTTCTTCTCGGTGCTGTTCTGGTCGTTCTTCGAACAGGCCGGTAGCTCGCTGAACAACTTCGCCGACCGCAACGTGGACCGCGTGGCGGCCGAGCGGGTGATCGGCCAGGGCGAGGTCGGACAGACGATCCGCATTCAGCCGACCCAGGCCCAGCTCGGCTATCAAAACGGCGGCGTGATGTTCACCATGGACACGCTGACCGAGCTGCGGGAAGACAACGAGGCACCGGACTTCGAGATCGACTGGACGGTCTCCGCCGACAACGTCGGCATGATGATCGCCGAGCGGAACAGCGAGATTCCGGCCAGTATCTTCCAGGCGGTCAACCCGACTTTCATCCTGCTCTACGGCCTGTTCTTCACGGCGGTCTGGGCCTTCCTGGCCCGCATGAACATGGAACCGAGCACTCCCTACAAGTTCGCCCTGGGCCTGCTGCAGCTGGCGCTTGGCTTTGCCGCGCTGTGGTACGGCGCCCAGCAAGCGGACGAACGGGGCATGGTCGGGGTGATGTGGCTGGTGCTCGGCTACATGCTGCACACCACCGGCGAGCTATGCCTCTCGCCGGTCGGCCTCTCGATGATCACCAAGCTGTCTCCCAGAGTGCTGGTCAGTACCCTGATGGGCACCTGGTTCCTGGCGACCGCCTTCGCCCAGTACCTGGCCGCGATCATCAGCCAGTTCACCGGCGTCTCCGAGGGAGGCGAGGAAGCGGGCATCCCGGTACCGATCGAGACGGTCAACGTCTACGGCGACGTGTTCGGCCAGATCGCCATCGTCGGCATCGTCTCGGCGGTGATCTGCTTCATCCTGGCGCCGCTGCTCAGCCGGGGCATGCACGAGGATGACCCGACCGAGTACTAGGCGGCGCGCCGGGCCAGAAACCCGGAAAAACAGGAAAAATGAAAGGGGGCCCGGCTCGGACCCGGCCCCCTTCCGGCGGTTCATGACGGCGGCCGCTCGTCAAATTCTGCCCATCTTGTCGGGCTGCCGGCCTCAGGGTTCAAAATCGGCGGCAAACTTTTCTCCGAGGGGGTCGATACCTATATTCGACCTGGATGAACCCCCTCATCCTTACCGTCTTCGGGACCCGTCCCGAGCTGATCAAGCTCGCTCCGGTGATCCGGGAGCTCGAGGCCCATCCAGGCCTGGGCTCGATGGCCGTCTCGACCTCCCAGCACACCGACCTGCTGGAGCCCTTTCTCCGCACCTTCGAGATCGGGGTCGACCACGACCTGCAGGTGATGACCCCGGGACAGAGTCCCGCCCAGGTCACCGCCCGGGTGCTCGAACGGCTCTCGGCGCTTCTGACCCGGGTGCGCCCGGCGATGATGCTGGTCCAGGGAGACACCGCCTCGGCCATGGCCGCGGCGCTGGCCGGCTTCTACGCCGGCGTGCCGGTGGGCCATGTCGAGGCCGGGCTGCGTACCGAGGAGCTGCATAATCCGTTCCCCGAGGAGATGCACCGTCGCGTGGTCGGCCGGGTGGCCGCCCTGCACTTCGCGGCCACCCCGGGGAACCGGGACAACCTGCTGGCCGAGGGGATCGAACCCCAGCAGATCCACCTGACCGGCAACCCGGTGGTCGACGCCCTCAAGACGACCCTGGCGACCCACTCCCCCAGTAGTAGCCTCGCGCGCCTGCTGCAGCAGGTCGGCGACCGGCGCCTGCTGGTCCTGACCACTCGCCG
>CAZBZH010000074.1:0-12013 GCA_964496265.1 uncultured Acidobacteriota bacterium
CCGATTCCCAGAGCCAGCGCTGGAACGGCGAGTTCGGCGCGCCGTTTTGCGATTCTGATTCCATCGATGGTCTGGAGTTTCACCATCTGGTCGAGCGGGATGTCATTCAGGCTCGGCACCAGGTGGCGATCTTCCGCAAGTGGGTGGATGCCACGTCGGTCAACTTCTGGAACGCTTTCGCGACGAGAGAAACCCTCGAGAAGGTCGAGATTCAGTTCTGGGTCACCGGATCGCAGACGGACATCTTTCACACCGTCCGGCTGGAGAATGTCCGCGTTGAGTCGATCGAGCTACTCGACGTCGACCCGAGCGACGGTAGCGACCGCCGGGCCACCGAACGCATTCGCCTGTCCTATTCGCTCCTGACCATCGACAAGGACGGCAACGAGGCGGTGCTGCAGAACGACAGGGGCTGACCGGGATGCAAGCAATCCGCATGAAGCGGGGCACCATGCTGCTCGCAGGCGTGATCCTGCTCTCCGGCATCGCGGCGGCCACCGACTATCGCGAAGACTACGACTACCCGAACCAGGGAGACGACTGGTACGGCCGCGTCGAGGGCGCGGACCCGGCCCGGGATTTCGACGGGTTCGGTCCGTCGATCGACACCTACTCCAACGGCGACGATTTCGCGCGGGGCTACGACGCCGCGTTCGCCTATGCCGGCCAGCCGGTGGCGCTGCTGCGCACCAACCGCCAGCAGTCCCGGTTCAAGTTCCTCTACGACACCACCTTCGAGTGCATCGCCGCCACGGACTGCGCCGACGGTCTGGTCTGCAACGGGGCCGAGTCCTGCTTCGATAACTTCTGCTCGGCCGGAGCTCCACCGACCTGCGACGACGGGGACCCTTGCACCGACGACGGTTGCTCCGAAGGCGCCGGCGGGTGCTTCTACAACCTGGTGCCGCCACCTCTCGAGGTGCCGCAGCTCGATCTCTCGATCGAGTCGCCGGGAAGTTCCATCGCGCGCCTCGAATGGGTCGCCCCGGCGGGTGCGATCGAGTCGTACAACGTCTATCGCGGCGAGAGTGCGTCGCTGGGTGACCTGACCTGCCTCGACAGCGGAGTCATCGCCACCGATCTACTGGACGACGGCACCCTCGCGGCGTCGGGCCTGTACGTGCACCTGGTGACCGCGTTTGCGTGCACCCAGGAATCGAGCCTCGGTGGGGATTCGGACGGGGCGGAGCGTGTCAATCTGACACCGTGCCCGTGAGGGCGGGTGCGTCGAGGTTCTTCGGGCCCGAGTCACTCGAAGCCCTGAAGCGGCCCGCGGGTGATCTCGACGCCCTCGGCGCCGTGGCGGATGCGCCGGGGCCGGGCGGCTAACCCACAAGAAGCAACGGATTTCGCGCCCGATGGGTCGCTCCTTGGTTTCTCCCGGGGTGGGGCCCTAAGTTTTCCTGGATGGCTCAGGACGCCTATTCCAGGTTTGACGCGCTCGACGGCTCGCACCCCTTCAAGGAGGCCGTGCCCGGGGGCTTTGTCGACTACGCCGCGCGAAGGCTTCCCGGCGGCGAGGTCGTCTGGTTCAACTTTGACCTCGCACGAGAGATGGGTCTGATCCCGAGGGACCACGCAAGCCGGCTGAACAGCGAACTCCGGCGCAAGATCCTGGACACCTTCTGTTTGACCATCATCAATGAGCATGATCGGAATCACGGTCGGCGCTACGAAGCGGACCGGTTGCCCGGAACCTACATGGCGACCCGGTATCTGCAGCTTCAACATCCGGGCCGCGCCGGACGTAGCTCCGGGGATGGACGCAGCGTCTGGATGGGGGCGGTCTCGCATCGGGGGACCCGCTGGGATGTATCCGCCTGCGGGACCGGGGTCACCCGGCTTTGCCCCGCCACCGCCGAAGAGAACCGGTTCTTCAAGACCGGCAACAACGACGCATCGTACGCCTGCGGCACCTCCTCGCTACAGGAGGGACTCTCTTCGGCGTTGATGAGTGAGACCTTTCACCGCAACGGTATCCTGACCGAGCGGGTGCTGGCGGTCGTGGCGCTCTCCAACGGTTTCGCCATCACCGTGCGCGCGGCGCCGAATCTGATTCGGCCGTCCCACTTCTTCGTCTGGCTCAAGCAAAACAACCTCGAGCGCCTTCGTGGTGTCGCCGACCTGTACATCGATCGGGAGCTCGACAACGGACGCTTCTCAGCGCGTCGCAGGCCGGAGCGCTATCGCGAGCTCGCTGATCGCGTCGCGACAGACTTCGCGCGAGCCGCCGCCCGCTTCGAGATCGACTACATCTTCTGCTGGCTCGACTGGGACGGGGACAACTGCCTGACCAACGGTGGGGTTCTGGACTACGGCTCCGTGCGGCAGTTCGGCCTGTTTCACCGAGAGTACCGCTTCGACGACGGGCCTCGTTGGTCGACCTCGATCGTCGAGCAACGCCGCAAGGCACGCTACATCGCGCAGACCTTCGCCCAGGTGCGTGATTTCCTGATCGACGGCCACAAACGCCCGTTGGCCGGCTACCGCGACGATGCGGTGGTGCGGCGGTTCGACGACGTTTTCCATGCGGAGCGCCGCCGCCGTTTTCTGATCAATACGGGGCTCCCGGTGAGTGCGTGCGAGAGACTTGCGCGAGACCATGTCTCCGCGGTGGAGCGCTTTCGCCGGGCACACGCCTACTGGGAGCGGCTGCGGGCCGGGCGGGGTCCGGTCCGCGTTCCCGATGGCCTGAACTGGAACGCGATCTTCAGCACCCGGGATCTGCTGCGGGAGCTCCCCCAGCAACTGCTGCGCAAGGGGGAACCGTTCACGGCCGAGGAGTTCATCGAGGTGGGCGCCAGCGCCTACGCATCCCGGCGGGATCGAACGCTGACCCCACCCCGCCGCCGGATGGCCTCGGAGTTCCAGCGCGCCTACTGGGCCTTGATCGAGCTGGCCTCACAGGGCTCCCGCAAGACGGTCGCCTGGACCCTGTCCGCGACCGCCCATCGATCGGGACAGATCAACCGGTACGACCGCATTACCGGAGATGCCGCGTACTATGCCGCCAAGCGTTTGGTCGCTGCGCGCCGCGTGCTCTCGGAGCAGGAGTTTCACCGGGTGGTCGAGCGCTACCTCTCGCTGCAGCCGACGACCCCCGGGAGAAAGCAGAGCTCCGTGTCCCTCAAGCGCCTCAGTGCCAAACGTGTCTTCGATGCGTTGCTCGAACTCAACGTGGAGCTGCGACACGGCCTGTAGGCCTCGTCCGGGCACATCAGCCTCGACCTGAGACCTGGAGCGCGCGAGAGCGGAGCGGGGACCAGATCGCGGTGAGCAGCGTGGTGACCGCGCCGCCCCGCGAGGCCCGGCGATTTCGTCGAGGCAGCGGCACCGCGACCACGCTCGAATCTGGTAAAGTCGCGCGATGTCCGTCGAGGCTGGCCAGACCCTGCTGCACTACCGCATCATCGATAAGGTCGGTGAGGGCGGCATGGGCGTTGTCTGGCGTGCCGAGGATACGTCCCTCGGGCGCGAGGTGGCGATCAAGGTCCTGCCGCCCGGCTGGTCCGCCGATCCCGAGCGACTCCAGCGCTTCGAGCGCGAGGCGCGGCTGCTCGCGTCGCTGAACCACCCCAACGTCGCCACGGTCCACGGTCTGCACGAGGCGTCGACGGCTAACGGGTCACTCCGCTTCATCGCCATGGAGCTGGTGCCCGGTGAAGATCTGGCTCAGCGGATGCAGCGTGGCCCCATGGATCTCGACGACGCTCTCGGTATCGCCCGGCGCATCGCCGACGGGTTGGAGGCGGCTCACGCCTCCGGGGTCGTGCATCGGGATCTGAAGCCGGCCAATGTTCTGCTGACCCCGGACGGCAAGGTCAAGGTGCTGGACTTCGGTCTGGCCAAGGCGGGAACGCCGGAGCCGACGGGGGACCCGCAGGCTTCCCCGACATTGACCTCGGCGGGTACCCAGGCGGGCGTGGTGCTCGGCACGGCGGCCTACATGGCGCCGGAGCAGGCCAAGGGGCACCTGGTCGACAAGCGGGCGGACATCTGGGCTTTCGGCGTCGTGCTGTACGAGATGCTCAGCGGCAAGCGGGCGTTCCTCGGCGACAGCATCGCCGACACCATGGCCTCGGTCCTGCGCCAGGAGGTCGACCTCGATCAGCTCCCATTCGGCACGCCCGTCGCAGTTCGTCGCGTGTTGCGCCGCTGTTTGCAGAAGGATCCGGCCAGGCGCCTGCACGATATCGCTGACGCGCGACTGGAGTTGGAAGAACTCGACGTCGACGACGACGGGCCGGGGCGAACCCAGGCCGATGCGATTCCGGCCGGTCCGCGTGGCTTCGGTTGGCCGACGCTGCTGGCAGCGGTTGCCGCCGGAGTCGTCATCGGCGGATTGGCCTGGTCCCTCCTCAGCGGCGCGGATACGGCTGCGCCCGAGCGCACCGAGCCTGTCCGTCGCTCGTCTGTCCCGCTTCCGCAGGGGAAGCCGCTGAACTTCGAGCGGGGCATGGCGCTCTCACCGGATGGGACACTGTTGGCGATGACCGCGGGCATCGGAGGAGATTCCCGACTTTACCTACGCCACCTCGACTCGGAGGAGTTGCGACCGGTGCCCGGGACCGAAGGTGCCATGGTTCCGTTTTTCTCTCCGAGCGGGGACGAGATCGGTTTCTTCAGCGACGCGTAGCTCAAGAAGGTGTCGCTCCGCGGGCGGGGCAACCAGGTGACCTCGCTGTGCGACGCGCCGACGGCCAGTGGCGCCACCTGGGATCCCCGCGGCCGCATTTACTTCACCTACGGGGAGAGCCGCCTGGCCTGGGTTTCGGAGCAGGGCGGCGCGCCCACCGAGTTGGGCGATGTGGGGGACGTCCACAGCATCAGCGCCCTGCCTGACGGACGTGGGCTCTTGCTGTCGCTCCATGGTGCCAAAGCGCCTTCGACGAGCAAGGACACCTCGCGCATCGCGGTGCTGATGCCCGACGACCGCACGGTGCAGACGGTCCTGGACGGCGGGTACAGCCCGAGCTACTTCGCCGACGGATACCTGTTGTTCATCAAGGGGGGCGATCTGTTCGCCGCCGGGTTTGATCTCGAGACCTTCGAGGCCACCTCGCCGCCGGTCAATGTCCAGCCCGATGTGCAGACCGATTCGATCTGGGGTTCGGCCAGGTACGCCACCGCGAAGGACGGCACGCTGGTTTTCGCCGGCGGAGGCGACTTCGCCTACACGGTGCCGACCTGGATCGATCTCGAGACGGGTGACGAGGAGCCGCTGCCCATCGCGGCCGGCTTCTACAACACCTTCAACCTCTCACCTGACGGCAAACTGCTGGCGATTCAGGTGCTCGGAGGGGTGCAGGACTACATCAGCATCTTTGATTCGCGCAGCGGCACTTCCACGCGACTCACCGAGGAGGGGGCCGCCTGTTTCCCGGCGTGGTCCCACGATGGGCGCGAGGTGTTCTTCGCCTCGAACCGCGACGGCGAGTACCGGCTTTTCCGCAAGCCGGTCGACGGTAGCGCGCCCGCATCGCGGCTGCTGACCGACGAACAGGAAGCGGTGATGGGGACGTCGATCCGCTGGCCCAAGTCCGCGACCCCCGACGGCCGGGAGCTCGTGATCGACACGTGGGCTCATCCGACCCAGGGCGGGGATCTGTGGCGGGTGCCGCTGGACGGCGGCGACCCCCAGGTGATTCTGGATTCGGAGGTCAACGACATCATCCCGCAGGTCTCTCCCGACGGGGAGTGGTTGACCTACATCACCAACCGTTCCGGCGACTACCGCACCATGATCCGGCGCTTCGGTTCGGATCAAGGGCGGGAGTGGGTCGTGTCCGGCCCCGGAGGCTACGACCCGCGCTGGTCTCCCGACGGGAAGTCGATCTACTACCGTAACGGCCCGATCGGGCTAACCCGGGTTCCGGTGATCCAGGATGGCAAGGTCTCTCCGGGCATCGCGCAGCAGGTGCTGCAGCTGAACGCCCACGACTCGTCCGGTCCGTCGTTCGCCGTCTCGCCTGACGGGCGGCGCATTCTGATCAACCGGCCGGTCGAGTTCTCGCTGACCGACGAGAAGCCGATCACCCTCGTCACCGGCTGGGCCCAGGAGGTTCGCCGGATGGTGCGCGAGCAGTAATCGGGTGTAGAGTTCCCCTGCACGCCGTACCGTGACGACGTCCCGCAAAAGGGGAGTGTTTCAGTCCGATGTCCAGGTTTCAGGCGATGTTCAGCTGGCTGAAGTCGACCCTTCGGCTGGTCACGGACAGTTCGCGTGATCTCGCGTTCATCGTCCTGGTGATCGCGTTCTTCCAGATCGTGGTGCTGCGCCAGCCGTTCCCGGAGCTGGGGCGCGTGCTGGGCGGTCTCGTGCTGGTCGTCCTGGGGCTCGCGCTGTTCGTGCGGGGCCTGGATCTGGGCCTCTTCCCCCTCGGCGAGAGCATGGCCTACACCTTCGCCCGCAAGGGATCGCTGGCCTGGCTGTTGGTCTTCGCCTTCGCGTTGGGCTTCGGAACCACCATCGCCGAGCCGGCGCTGGCGCTGATCGCCGACGAGGCGGCGACGGTGGCGACCCAGACCGGCGTGATCGAGGACACCGATTCGGCAAGGCTGGAGTACGCGCTGGGGCTACGGCTGACGGTGGCGCTGGCGGTCGGTGTGGCGATCGTGATCGGGGTCTGGCGGATCATTGCCGGCTGGCCGATTCACATCATGATCGCCGGCGGCTACGCCCTGGTGACCACGATGACGATGTTCGCTCCCGAGGAGTTCATCGGGATCGCCTACGACTCCGGCGGGATCACGACCTCGACGATCACCGTGCCGCTGGTGACCGCCCTGGGGGTCGGCCTCGCCTCGTCGATCGAGGGCCGTAACCCGGTGATGGACGGTTTCGGTCTGATCGCCTTCGCGTCGCTCACTCCGATGATCTTCGTCATGATCTTCGGGATCCTGATGTAATGCTGAACGATCTTCTCCAGGTTTCGCTGGGAACCGTACGGGATGTGCTGCCGATCGCGATCATCCTGACGTCTTTCCAGCTGCTGGTCCTGCGCAAACCGGTGCCCAATCCGAAGCGGCTGCTGGCCGGTTTCGCCTACGTGCTGGTGGGGCTGGTGCTGTTCCTGATCGGGCTCGATCGCGCCGTCTTTCCCCTGGGAAAGACGATGGCGGCGCAACTGACGGATCCCGGATTCCTCCATGGCGGTGCGGACCCGGGCGCGGTGATCGATCCGTCGGCCTATCTCTGGGTCTACATCTTCAGCTTCGCCATCGGGTTCAGCACGACGATGGCGGAACCGGCGCTGATCGCCGTGGCCCGCAAGGCCAACGAATTGACCGCAGGCGCGATCGGATCCTGGGGGCTCCGCATCGCCGTCGCGCTGGGGGTGGGCATCGGCATTACCCTGGGCGCGTACCGCATCGTGATCGGCGTTCCGCTGCACTACTTCATCATGGCGGGCTACGTGGTGGTGGTGATCCAGACACTGTTCGCGCCCAAGACCATCGTGCCCCTGGCCTACGACACCGGAGGGGTTACGACGTCGACGGTGACCGTCCCGCTGGTCGCCGGTCTGGGTCTGGGGCTGGCCGAATCGGTTCCCGGCCGCAGCCCGCTCCTCGACGGCTTCGGCCTGATCGCCTTCGCCAGTCTGTTTCCGATGATCACGGTGCTCGCTTACGCCCAGGCGTCTCAGTTGCGCGCCGCATACTCAGCCAGGAAAAGGTCCCGGAACGCTGCGGGCAACGGACCCGCCGGAGAGGTTCCCTCATGAGATTCAAGCTCTTGGTCGCATTCGTGGACGATCACATGACCGAGGAGGTCACCAAGGCGGCGCGCGAAGCCGGGGCCACCGGCTGCACCGTGGTGACCAACGCCCGGGGGGAAGGGCTCAAGAAGAAGAAGACCTTCCTGGGGCTCAACCTCGAAACCCAGCGGGACATGCTGCTGCTGCTGGTCGAGGAGCACCGGGCCCGTCACATCCTCGAGATGATCGGGGAGACCGGACGCTTCGACAGCTCTCCGGGAACGGGAATCGCGTTTCAACTGGACGTCGAGGATGCGGTCGGAGTGGCCCATCAGGTAGAGAGCATCAAGCCCAGCTTGGAGGAGGAGCTGTGACGAAGAAGAGTATCGTCCGCGTCGCCGACGTGATGGAGCAGGACTACGTCACGCTGGAGGGGGTGGCTACCGTGGCCGAGGCGCTGTCCTCGCTGGTCGAGAAGGACGCGCACGTCGTCATCGTGGCCAAGCGTGACGCCGACGACGAGTTCGGTGTCGTGATGCTGGCCGATATCGCCAAGCAGGTCCTGGCCCGCAACCGCTCACCGGAGCGGACCAACATCTACGAGATCATGGCCAAACCGGCGCTCTCCGTCGCGCCGGAGATGGACATTCGCTACTGCGCGCGGCTGTTCGAGAATTTCGGCATCTCCACCGCTCCGGTGATCAAGGATGGCGAGATCCAGGGGATCGTGACCTACGACCAGCTTGTTTTGAAGGGGTTGGCCCGGCAGTCCTAGGGACCCGGCCCGACCTGCCGACGGGCGGCGCCAGGGCCGCTCCGTTGCGCTATCCTAGCCCCGCGCGACGCCGGCCTCAGACGAGAGCCTGCCCCGGAAATGGGGCGGCTCGTCGTCCGGCGCGCCCATCCAGACCGAAAAAAGGAAGCCGCTGTGAAGAAAATTGCCCTGCTGCTGTGTCTCCTCCTGCTGATTCCCGGCCTGGCCCTGGCCAAGAAGAAGGACAAGGAAGAGGAGAAGCCCGAAACCAAGCTGAACGCCGACACCCTGGCTGCGATGAAGCTGCGCGGGATCGGGCCGGCCTACAACTCCGGCCGTGTCGTCGACTTCGCGGTTACCCCGGGCAAGCGGCACCGCTACTTCGTGGCCACCGCCTCGGGCGGGCTGTGGAAGACCGACAACGCCGGCATCAGCTGGAACCCGGTCTTCGACGGCGAGGGCTCCTACTCGATCGGTACCGTCGAGATTGACCCGAAGAACCACAACGTGATCTGGGTCGGCACCGGTGAGAACAACTCCCAGCGCTCGGTGGCCTTCGGCGACGGCGTCTACAAGAGCGTCGACGGCGGCAAGAGCTGGACCAACATGGGACTCAAGGAGTCCGAGCACATCGGCAACATCCAGATCGATCCCCGCGACTCCGATGTCGTCTACGTGGCCGCCATGGGGCCGCTGTGGAACAGCGGCGGCGACCGGGGGGTCTACAAGACCACCGATGGCGGCGCCAACTGGGAGCGGGTGCTTCACATCTCCGACGACACCGGTGCCGCCGAGGTCTGGCTCGACCCGCGGGATCCGGACACGGTCTACGCCACCACCTGGCAGCGTCGACGCCATGTCTGGACGCTGCTCAACGGCGGTCCCGAGTCCGCCTTCCACAAGTCGACCGACGGCGGCGCCACCTGGCGCAAGATCGATAGCGGTCTGCCGAGTGTTGACCGGGGCCGCATGGGTCTCTGCATCTCGCCCAAGGATCCGGACGTGATCTACGGCATCCTCGACGCCGTGCGGGACAAGGGCGGCCTGTTCCGCTCCACCGACCGTGGCGAGACCTGGAGCAAGCAGTCCGGCCACACCACCAGCGGCGACTACTGGAACGAGTTGTTCTGCGATCCCCACGATCTGGACACGGTCTACTCGGTCGGCGTCTGGCTCTGGGTCACCCGGGATGCGGGCAAGAGCTTCCAGAAGGTCAACACCGAGAACATGCACGTGGACCACCACGCCGTGTGGATGGACCCGGCGGATCCGGACTACATGCTGGTGGGTAACGACGGTGGCGTCTACGAGACCTTCGACCGCGGGCAGAAGTGGCAGTTCATGGAGAACCTGCCGATCACCCAGTTCTACCGGGTCGCGGTCGATAACTCCAAGCCGTTCTATTACGTCTACGGCGGCACCCAGGACAACAACACCCTGGGCGGGCCGAGCCGCACCCTGCGTCGTTCCGGTATCTCCAACGAGGACTGGTTCATCACCGTCGGCGGCGACGGCTACGAGACCCAGGTCGATCCGGAGAACCCGAACATCGTCTACTCCCAGTGGCAGTACGGCGGTCTGGTGCGCTACGACCGCAACTCCGAGGAGATCGTCGACATCCAGCCCCAGGAGGCCCCCGGCGAGCCGGCGGACCGCTGGAACTGGGATTCACCGCTGATCATCTCGCCCCACTCCAACACCCGGCTGTACTTCGCCAGCCAGCGGCTGTACCGCTCCGACGATCGCGGCCATAGCTGGACGGCGATCTCCGGCGATCTGTCCCGTCAGCTCGACCGGGATCAGCTGAAGATCATGGGCCGGTTGTGGGAGATGGACGCGATCCACAAGAACAAGTCGACCTCGGACTACGGCAACATCGTCTCGCTCAGCGAGTCGCCGCTGGTCGAGGGATTGATCTACGTCGGCACCGATGACGGCCTGATTCACGTCAAGGAAGGGGACGCCGAGTGGCGGGCCGTGGACAAGGTCCCCGGCGTGCCCCAGAACACCTACGTCAGCGATATCGAGGCGTCGCTCCACGACGACAAGGTGGTCTACGCCACCTTCAACAACAAGAAGCAGGGGGACTTCACCCCTTACATCGCGGTCAGTCGCGACCGCGGGCGCAGCTGGAAGTCGATTCGCGGCGACATGCCCGATCGGCAGATCACCTACACGCTGATCCAGGATCACGTGAAGCCGGAGATGCTGTTCGCCGGCACCGAGTTCGGGCTGTGGGTCACCCTCGACGAGGGCAAGCAGTGGCATCAGCTCAAGGGCGGCCTGCCCACCATCCAGGTGCGGGACCTCGACATCCAGCGCGACTGGAACGATCTGGCGCTGGCGACCTTCGGCCGTGGCTTCTACATCCTCGACGACTACACGCCGCTGCGCGAGCTGTCGGAAGAGACGCTGAAGGGATCCGAGGCGCTGCTCTTCCCCACTCGCGAGGCGCTGCGCTATATGCCCCAGCGTGACCGAGTCGATTCCCGCGGCGACGCCTTCTGGACCACCGACAACCCACCCTATGGCGCGGTGTTCACCTATTGGATCCGCGACGGCCTCAAGACCCTGCGCGAGGTGCGCAACGAGGCGGAGAAGAAGGCGCGCAAGGACGAGGTCGATCCGCCGATCGCGTCGATGGCCGAGCTGCGCAAGGAAGACCTGGAGGTCGAGCCGCAGCTGTTCATGGTCGTGCGCAACGGCGACGGCGTGGTGCGCAGGGTGCCTGCCGCGCGCAAGGCCGGGCTGCACCGGGTGGCCTGGGATCTGCGCTGGCCTTCGGCGGCGCCGACCAACCTCACTCCGTCGACCGATCTGCCGCCGTGGGTCGAGCCCGAGCGTGGTCCCCTCGCCCTGCCGGGGGACTACACCGCCAGTCTCGAATCGAAGATCGGCGGCGAGTGGAAGACCCACGCCGGGCCGATCGAGTTCACGGTGACCCCGCTGGAGCTCAACACCCTCTCGGCCGACGACAAGGCCTCGGTCGCCGCCTTCCAGGCCGATGTGCGGGAACTGCGCCGCGCGGTGCTCGGTGCCGGCCGCCAGGCGGACGAGATGGGCAACCGCATTCGGCATCTGCGTCAGGCGCTGCTGGATACTCCGGGCGCCTATGCGGCTCTGACCACCGATCTCGAGGGTATTCAGGATCGGCTCAACGAGGTGTTGCTCGAACTCCGCGGCGACCCGACCAAGGGATCGCGCAACGTCTTCACCCCGCCGTCGATCACCAACCGTGTGGAACGCATCGCCGGAGACCAGTGGTACACCACCCAGGTTCCGACCGGCACCCACCGTCAGGCGTACGGCTGGGCCAAGGATGCGTTCGGCAAGCTGAGCGGGAAGCTCGCGTCGCTGGCGTCGGATCTGACGGCGCTCGAGAAGCGTGCCGAAGCCGCGGGAGCGCCCTGGACTCCGGGGCGCCCGGCAGCGAAGTAGGGCAGTGAGCAACTACGACTGGCGTTCCGAGGTCCTGGAGCTTCTCCAGGACCTCGGAACGGTCGTGTGAATCTGGAGCAATCGCCCGAGGAGCTGCTGGCGGATCCTGAGTGGCTCGAGGCGC
>CAZBZH010000075.1:0-11897 GCA_964496265.1 uncultured Acidobacteriota bacterium
CGTTGGACATGGCCACCGCGACGCCGAGGGGCAGCGACTTCTCCTCGAAGAAGTTGTGAGCTTCGTGGTAGTAGCGCAGCCCGCGCTCCAGGTCGCCGACGCGAACCTGGGTCTGGCCCAGGGAGATCAGGAGGCCGCCGAGCTGGTGCCGATCGTTCTCCCGGGAGAGGCGTTCGGTCTTGAGGAAGACCTCCAGCGCCTCGCTCTCCCGGCCGGCGTCGGCATGGATCTGCCCGACGGCTCGCAGCGCCCGGATCTCAAGTTTGGCGTTTCCCGCGGCCCGGGCGTTGCGCAGATTCACCTCGGCGAGTTCGAGGGCCCGGTCGAAGCGGCCGTCCTCCAGGTAGGCCCAGGCCAGGGAGGCGTTGAGCTTGCGAACCAGTTCGGCGTCGGCCGTTTCCTCGTCGACCAGGTCGAGGGCCCGTTCGCCGTAGGCGATGGACTGCATCGGGTCGCTGACGTGGAGTTCGTAGGCCCGT
This sequence comes from uncultured Acidobacteriota bacterium, assembly GCA_964496265.1. GTDB lineage: Bacteria > Acidobacteriota > Polarisedimenticolia > Polarisedimenticolales > Polarisedimenticolaceae > Mor1. Next base: position 480 of record CAZBZH010000075.1, read on the forward strand.
TCGACCAACTGGGTGAAGGTCTCGGGCTCGGCGGGAACCTCCGCTGCCGAGGGGGCCGCGTAGCTCATGGCGGGCCCGAGCAGGAAAGCGAAAGCAACGAGGGTGATGCTCAACCGATGGACCATCCCACGAGCGTAGTCGAACCTCCGGGTGCGGCAAAGCCCTTTCGCCCGGCGCTCGCCCCGGTGCGGGTGCTTTTCAACTTTCCGGTCCGGCCTGTAACCTTCGCGGCCCCGCTCGTCATGGAGGGTCGGATACCCTGACAAGAGGAGACGGACCTTGGCCACGACAAAACCCTGCCCCGCCTGCGGCGCCCCGCTGGACCGCGGCCTTCCCGAAGGTCAGTGCCCGGCGTGCATGCTCGAGGCCGGCCTGGCCGGGGAGCAGACCCTGCGCGACGAGGCCCAGGCCTCGGTGCCCTCGCCCGAGGAACTCGATCGACTCTTCCCGGACCTGGAGATCCTGGAGTTGATCGGCGCCGGCGGGATGGGGGTGGTCTACCGGGCCCGGCAGCCGCGTCTGGACCGGGAGGTCGCGGTCAAGATCCTCTCGCCCGATCTGGCCGACCGGCCGGACTTCTCCCAGCGCTTCGAGCGTGAGGCGCGGGCGCTGGCCTCCCTGGCCCATCCCAACATCGTCGCCGTCCACGACTTCGGCACCGCCGGTGACATGTACTACCTGGTGATGGAGCTGATCGACGGCACCAACCTGCGCCAGGTGCTGCGCAGCGGCAAGTTGGCTCCCGAGGAGGCGTTGGGGATCGTGCCGCGCCTCTGCGACGCCCTGCAGTACGCCCACGACCGCGGTGTGGTGCACCGGGACATCAAGCCGGAGAACGTGCTGCTGACCGGCGACGGCGAGGTCAAGATTGTCGACTTCGGTCTGGCCAAGACCGTCCAGGGTGGGCGGCAGACCACGGTGACCGGCCACGCGCTGGGCACGCCGGCCTACATGGCGCCGGAGCAGATCGAGAAACCGGACACCGTCGACCACCGCGCGGACATCTACTCGATGGGGGTCGTGTTCTACGAGATGCTCACCGGCGAGTTGCCCCTGGGCCGCTTCGCACCGCCGTCGGGCAAGGTGGCGATCGACGTGCGCATCGACGATGTCGTGCTGCGCACCCTCGAGAAGGAACGGGAGCTTCGCTACCAGCAGGCCGCCGAGGTCAAGACCGACATCCACACCTTGACCGGTTCGGAACCTGGAGCGTCGGGTGCGGCGACGGCCGCTTCGGCGGCGGCATCCGCGGCCGCTTCGGCGGCGGCGATGAACGCGGGGGCCGCACCTCCCGACGGCTGTCTTGCCAGAGGGCCGCAGATCGTGGCCGCGTCGGGATGCGTGACCCTGCCCCTGGGCTTCGGCTTCGTGATGCTGTTGAGCCGGCTCGATTTCGGCGCGGTCGGCATGTTCGAGCTGATCGTGATGCTGGTCTGGTTCCTGGCGCTCGTCGGTGCCCTCGCCGTCGGGGTCGCCGGTGTGGCGATGATGGTGCGGCACGGCAGCAAGCTGGCGGTGGAGAGCGGCGCGCAGCCTGCCCGCCGCAGCCGGCTGGCGGTTGCGGGTCTGGCGCTGTCGGTGATCGCCTGCCTGACCATGGTTGCCTCGGCGGTGATCCTGCCTCAACCCTCGGCGCTGGATTTGAATCAGCCATCCCAGGTGGGAGACTCGGTGACCACCGTGGTGACCCTGGGGATGGTCGCCCGGGTCCTGCAGGTGCTCGCCGTGGGTCTCAGCATCGCGGCCCTGGTCCGGGTCGCGACCTCTCGGCCGCGTCTGGGCGGCGCCTGGATCGCAGCGAAGGGCATCGTGCTGGGCCTGCTGGGCCCGGATATTCTCGGCCTGCTGGCCTACCTGCTGCTGGGTGTCGCATGACCGCCCGCTCTCCCGAAAAGTTCGCCACGACCCGCTGGAGCGTGGTGGTTGCCGCGGGCAACGATGCCGGAGAAACCGGCCGTGCGGCCCTCGCCGACCTCTGCGAGGTCTACTGGTATCCGCTCTACGCCTTCGCCCGGCGTTCGGGCGCCGACCCCGATACCGCACGAGATCTGACCCAGGGGTTCTTCGCCAGGCTGCTGGAGAAGGGTTACGTCCAGCAGGCGGATAGTCAGCGCGGACGCTTTCGTACCTTTCTCATCGCCGCGTTCAAGCACTATCGCGGTCATCAGCGCGAGCGGGAGCAGGCGGCCAAACGGGGAGGCAAGGAGCCGGCGTTGTCGCTGGACTATGCGGCGGGGGAGTCCTGGTACGCGGTGGAACCGCGGAGCGAGTCGACGCCGGAGAGCCTGTTCGAGCGCCGTTGGGCGCTGGCGCTGCTGCACCAGACCCTGGCCTCCCTCCGCTCGGAGTACGACGAGGCGGGCAACCGCGCGCTCTTCCGCAAGCTGGAGCCGCTTCTCGCCGGCGGGCGTCCGGCGGAGAGCTATCGGGAGCTCGCCGGCGAGCTGGAGATGAGCGAGAGCGCGGTCAAGGTCGCGGCTCACCGTTTGAAGCGGCGCTACCGGGACCGGCTGCGGGAGACCATCGCCGAAACGGTCTCGAGCCCCGATGAGATCGAGGGAGAAATCCGTCAGATGGTCGCCGCCCTGCGCGGCTAGAGCGAACGCCCTACCGGCGACTCAGGGGCAGGTCGTCCGTTCGATGCCCGCCGAGTCTGCCCCGAAGCTGCCCCGGTTCGGCGCGATCGGCGCCACCAGGTAGTAGTGAGCCCGGGTCGGTTGCGGCAACTCCTCGTCGTTCACGCAGTGCCGGTCGGTCAGTTCGTTGACGCAACTCCCGAGAAACAGCGGGTCGTCGGCACGCACGCGGCGGTACTCGGTGGCGCCCTCCTGGGCCGGCCAGCAGAACGAAAATTTCTTGTCCGGATCGGTGAAGCCGGCCAGGCCGCTGATTTCGTCGACCAGTCCGAATCCGGGATCTCCCGGGCACTGGTTGTCCCGGGAGTCGTTGAGTTCCGGCGCTCCGACAAACACCCGGGAGTCTCCGGGGGCGCAATCGCACAGGTCGCCGGAGCCGTCCCCGTCGCTATCCTCCTGGCCCGGGTTGGCGGTATTCGGGCAGTTGTCGATGCAGTCGGTCAGGCCGTCGAGGTCGGCGTCCGGATCGAGGTTGCCGTCACAGTCGGAATCGGTGCCGTCGTCGCAGAACTCCGGGGCGCCGGGGTAGATCGTCCTGTCTTCGTCGTTGCAGTCGCCGCCACCCTGGGAGCAGGTCGGCGGCGTGCCGACGATCGCCATGGCGGTATCGCAGTAGTCGTCGCCATCGTCATCGCAACCGTTGTCGATGCCGGCCGCGCAGTCGTCGTCCACCCCGTTGCAGATCTCCGTGCGTCCCGGGTTGACCGCGGAGTTCTGATCGTCGCAGTCTCCTCCGCCCGAGGGGCACGCAGCCGGGGCGCCGACGACCGCCAGGCCCGCGTCGCAGTAGCCGTCGCCGTCGTCGTCGCAACCGTTGTCCGCGCCGGCGAGGCAATCGTCGTCCTGGTCGTTGCAGACCTCGGTCTGTCCCGGGTTGACCGCCGAGTTGGTGTCGTCGCAGTCGCCGCCCCCCAGCGGGCAGACCGCTGGGGTCCCGATGATGGCCAAGGCGCTGTCGCAGTAGTCGTCGCCGTCGTCGTCGCAGCCCTCGTCGATCTGCATGTTCCCGTCGTCGTCCAGGCCGTCACAGAGGGTCTCGACGGCCCAGGTCCCAGGCGACCCCAGGGCCAGCAACAGCAGCAGGCAGGACACGAACGGCAGCAAACGAAGTTGGGCGACGGGTCGGCGCATGGCGAGCCTCCAGGAGCGGTTTCTCTAGAGAGACGCTCGCCCGCGCGAAAATCCTCACTCCATCGGGCCTATCGCTTCGAGCAAAGCCCGGGCCACCTCCTGGATCTTGGCGTACTCGCTGTTGGTCATCGCCACCACGCCCCGACCGGTCTCGGGGAAGATCACCATGACCGTGCGGGTCTTGTTCTGGGAGCCGGTGTGGGCGACCTGGCGGCTCTTACCCTCACCGCCGACTCCGAACCCCAGCCCGTAGCCGGTCCGCTCGCCGCCGGGCTCGCTGGTCTCGGTCCACATCAGCTCGTAGCCCCGATCGCTGACCAGCTTGCCGTCAAGCAGCCCCTCGGCAAACCGCGCCAGGTCCTCGACGGTGGAGATGAACCCGCCGCCCCCCAGCTTCCAGTGAACGGCTCGCTCCTTGGAAGCCTTCTTCGGCTTGCGGTAACCCATGGCGCGGTGGGGGATATCGACCCAGGGGTAGTCCGGCTGCAGGGTTTTCATGCCCAGCGGCTCGGCGATCCGGGTCCGTACCTGCCGGTGGTACGGCTCTCCGCCCGCCCGTTGCACCACGGCGCTGGCCAGGATGTAGCCGTGGGTCGTGTAGTTGATCTCCTTGCCCGGTTCGGAGACCAACGGTGATTCCTTGAACAGGTCGAGGGCGAGGATCACATCGGCGTGAGGGTGTTCGACGTCGTACTTCCGCTTGGTCTTGATCACCTTGCCGTTCTTGTAGTGCACGATTCCGCCGAAGTGGCCGAGCAACTGGCGGGTGGTGATCGTCGCGCCCTTGTCGGGAAACTCCGGTACGAGCTCCCTCACGTCGGCGTCCAGGTCGAGTTTCTTGACCTCCCAGAGCTGGGTCGCGGCGACGGCGGTCAATGGTTTCGAGATCGAGGCCCAGCGGAACATGGTCTTGCGTGGATCGACGGGGGTCTTCGCTTCCAGGTCGGCGTAGCCGTAGCCCTGAAGGTGCACGATCTCCCGGTTCTCGATCACTCCGATGGCGAGGCCGACCAGTTTCTGGGCCTTCATCTGTTCCCGGGCCGCCGCGTCGATCCGATCGGTGAACTCGTCGGCGGAGACGGCGGTCAAGAACAAAAGGGATGCCGTCAGCAGCAAGATGGTCGCTGAGATGCGCATGTCCAAACCTCCCCTCCCGAATGTTCGCATGAAACGACGTCTCCCGCGCGCATCGGGTTGGAGTGTCCGGAGGTTCACCTTGACCGGACACGCTATGCTGCGGCCATGAGCGACGACACCGCCCGCTACTGGAACGACGACGCCGGTCCCCGCTGGGTCCGGCACGCCGATGCCCTCGACCGCCAGTTGGCGCCCTTCGGCGAGGCGGTTCTCGCCCGCGCCGGCATCGAGCCGGGCCACCGGGTGCTCGACGTGGGTTGCGGTGCCGGGGCGCTGAGCCTGGCGGCGGCGCGACAGACGGGAGCCCGGGGGCGGGTGCTTTCCCTCGATGTGTCCCACACCTTGCTGGAGCTGGCTCGCCGCCGCCTCGCCGCCGCGGAGATCGAGCATGTCGATACGCTGGAGGGGGACGCCCAGCGCCAAGAACTCCCGGCGGGCGGCTTCGAGCGCATCGTCTCCCGCTTCGGTGTGATGTTCTTCGATGACTCCCAGGCGGCCTTCCGCAACCTACGAAGCGGCCTGGCGCCGGGAGGCAGCCTGACCTTCGCCTGCTGGGGGCCGATCGGGCAGAACCCCTGGATGCAGGTGCCCCGGGAGGTCACCGCCCGTCATGTCGAACTGCCCGCGCCGGAGCCGGATGCGCCGGGGCCCTTTCGCTTTGCCGACCGTGAGGCGGTATTGGCCATGCTGGGGCGGGCGGGGTTCAGCGGCGCCACCGCCGACCCGTTGACCGGCGAGATGGCGATCGGTGCACCGGGGGGACTCGACGGCGCCGTGGACTTCCTGCTGGATATCGGCCCGGGCGCCGCCGCCCGAGAGGCCGGCCCGGAGGTCCAGCGTGCCTTCGCCGTCGACCTACGCCAAACCCTGGAGCCCTTTGTCCGGGACGGAGAGGTGCAGCTCGGCTACGCCGCCTGGCTGGTGCACGCCGGCTGCTAGGTCTTTCCGGCGCCGGCCTTTCCCGTGAGATCAGGGCCGAGAGATCAGGGCTGGGAGATCCGAGCCGGGTGACCAGGCTGGGCAAACGAGGCCCGGAAGATCAGGGATCGCAGGCATCGCCGACGCCGTCACCGTCGCTGTCCTCCTGTCCCGGGTTGGCGTCCTCCGGGCAGTTGTCGCAGGCGCTGCCCACGCCGTCTCCGTCAGGGTCGGCCTGGTCGCCGTTGGCGCTGTCCGGGCAGTTGTCGTCGCAATCGGTCGTCGCGCCGCCCGAGCAGGCATCGCTCTGGCCGTCCCCGTCATCCTCGAGCACGCCGTCCCCGTCACGATCGGGATCGCAGGCGTCGCCCAGGCCGTCTCCGTCCAGATCCTCTTGTCCCGGGTTCAACACGTCGACGCAGTTGTCGCAGGCGTCTCCGTCGGAATCTCCGTCCAGGTCCGCCTGGGTCGGGTTCTGTAGGCCCGGGCAGTTGTCGATGGCCTCCTCGATACCGTCGCCGTCCAGGTCCCGGGTCGGGTCCGGGCAGGTGAAGGCGGTCGGGCGGGGCGTGCCGCCCGAGTCATCCCCCTGGCCGCTGTCGACGTCGCCGACCGGGCATTTGGCGCTCACCAGATAAAAGAACGCGGTGAACGGGTTGGGGTCGATCGGCTCGACCACCTGGGTCTGGGGAACGCCGGCGGCGAGGCACTGCTGGTTGTAGTCGAAGGGGATGCCGGTGTTCAGGTAGCCGCGGTAGACGTGGTAGGCATCGACGGAACCGACCGGGTCCCACTCGATCTCGACGCAGCGCGTATCCGGCGTGAGCGGGTCTCCGTCGCAGTCTCCCAGGGCGCCCTTGCGCACCCGCAGGGTGTTGCCCACGCCGGCGGGGGCCGGGCTGCAGTCGCAGGCATCTCCCAGGCCGTCGCCGTCTCCGTCGGCCTGGGCCGGGTTGAAGGCATCGGGACAATTATCGGAGCAGTCGCCGACGCCGTCGCCGTCGGTGTCGTCGGTGCTCTCGTCGACCGATCCGTCGCAATCGTCGTCGAGTCCGTTGGAGCACTCCTCGGGGCCGGGGCCCCGGTCAGCCACGCATTCGAGCAGGCCGTCGACGCAGGTCTCCGTTCCGTCGGCGCACACGCCCAGCGCGCCGCCGATGGCGCAGACGCCGCCTCCCTCGGGGTTGTTCTCGTCGACCAGGCCGTTGCAGTTGTCGTCGAGACCGTTACAGATCTCCGGCTCGTTGACGTTGTCGTCGATCAAGCCGTTACAGTCGTTGTCGCTGCCGTCGCAGACTTCCGCGGCGACCGGCGATACCGTGGGGTCGTCGTCGTCGCAATCGGTCGCGCCGCAGGTGGCGCTGGGCGTGCCCGCACGGCCGTAGCCGTCCCCGTCGGCGTCGGTGCAGGGGTCGCAGGCGTCTCCCTGGCCGTCGGCATCCAGATCGGACTGGCCGCGGTTTGCGTTGAGCGGGCAGTTGTCGAGCGCGTCGGCGAGGCCGTCCCCGTCGTCGTCGGGATCGCAGGCGTCCCCCAGTCCGTCCCCGTCGGTATCGAGCTGCGTGGCGTTGGCGATATCGGGGCAGTTGTCCTCCGGGCAGACGTTTTGGGGGAAGCCCGGGTCGCCGGCGCCGTCCTGGTCCCGGTCGGTGCAGGGGTCGCAGACATCTCCCTCGTCCCGGGAGCGGGGCAGGATCTCCACCTCGGTCAGCCCCGGGCCGTAGGTTGTGCCCTCGACCTTGGCCAGGATGCGCAGGCGCAGCGCCGTGGCGGTCACCGGGTCGAAGCTGTGTTCGACCCAGTTCTGCGCCGCATCCTCCAGCCAGTTGCCGGTGGTGTTGCCGCTGACGAAGGCGGCGCCGGGGTTGACGCTGCCGTCCCCCTGCTCGAGGGTCAACGCCGACACCGGCAGCCAGCTCCCCGCCGCCGGGTCCGGCGCCGGGTCGGTGGTGAACTCGACGTAGTAGTCCGCGGGCTGGGAGCGCGGGTCGGCCCAGCCGGCGTCGGGGTAGAACATGAAGCGCAGGCCGTCGACGGTCTGCTGTTCGGCGAGCCGGATCATCAGCGTTCCCGGACCGCCGGGAGCGCCGCCGAGCCACGCGGTGCCCTGGCTGAGATCGCCATCGTTGGTCCGGTCGGCGCTGAAGTCCTGGAAGGTGTCGGTCGCCAGGGCCGAGGCGCCGCGGCCGGCGAACCCGACGTTGCCGTCACTATCGGCCTGGTCCGGGTTGGAGGCCGCCGGGCAGTTGTCGCAGTCGTCGGAGGTGCCGTCGGCGTCGCCGTCGGGCCCCGAGGCGTCGCAGGCAATCGGGTAGCCGAAGGGCTCGAACTCGCTGATGCAGGGCCCGGACTCGAAGGTGACCCCGTCGAACTGGACCCGCCGCACGCCGGAAACCGCCGGCACCAGATCGACGAGCAGCCCGCCGGTAGTCAGGGTCAGTTCTTCCGTTTCGTAGAGCAGGACGTCGGAGGCGTCGTAGTAGCGCAGGATGCCGCTGAGGAACTCGAAGCTGGCCCACTCGTTGCGGATACGCTGCCGCTCGATGGCCACGTCCTGAAGGAAGTCGACTCGCAGCCAGGGACCGGCGTCGGCGCTTGCCGCGCACCAGCTCGACCCCAGGCTGTTCTCGCCGTCGATGGCGTTCATCGCCGGGTAGCTGGCGCTGAATTCGGTGCTGGCGGTGGCGAAGGTGCTGGAGCGCAGCCCGTAGTTCTCCAGGCAGGCGTCGCGGCTCTCGTCGCAGTACAGATCCGCGGGGCAGGCGTCGGTGCGGCGGCAGGTGGCGTCCACCGGGTCGCAGTACTCCCGGCCATCGCAGAAGCGGCCGTTGTCGCACTGCACGTCGGAGCTGCAGGGCAGAGCGTCGCCGATGATTTCCAGCTCGCTGAGTGCCGGGGAGGCGGAGTCCCAGGTCTCGCCGACGAACTCGACCCGCCGCACCGGCTCCAGGCCCGGGGTCACGGGGAAGTCCAGTTCGCCATTGGTCAGCGTCACCGGGGAGTCCTGCAGCAGCGCCCCGGTGGGGTCGTAGAAGCGCAGGCGACCGGTAAGGAAGTGGTACTGAGTCGTGTAGGCGGTGAGGACCCGCACCTGGTCGACACGGGCCGGCTGTTCTAGCAGGACCGAGATCCAGGGAGCCGGGTCATTGTTCTCGGTGAACCAGCTGGAGGCGGTGGAGACCTCTCCGTCGATCGCCATGGACGGGGGATAGTTCGCGTTGAACTGGGAGCTGGCGGTCGCCTCGGCCAGGGGAGCGAGGCTGAGGTTCTCGGCGGCGAGGGCGGGGCCGGCCAGGAACAACAGAATCGCCAGGGCAGCCAACGGGATTCGACGGGTCGAGGGATGCATCGCGTTCTCCTTGTGCAGGTAGAACGCCGTCGGGTGGTGCCGTTCCTCACCGAGCCGGCGAGAATCTGTGCCGCGCCGCCCCGGCGCCGGGCCGATTCGAACGTATCCGGGACTCGAATTACCCCCTGGAACACGATAGAATTGCCCCGCCGCAGAGGCGCCGGCTCCCGGCGCCGACCCCCAAGAGGACCCGTTGAGCAAGACCAAGAAGCCCGCCGGGGCGTCCCACAACTACGACGAAGACAAGATCAAGACCCTCAGCTCGCTGGAGCATATCCGCAAGCGCACGGGCATGTACATCGGCCGCATCGGCAGCGGCGCCCAGTACGACGACGGCATCTACATCCTGCTCAAGGAAGTCATCGACAACTCGATCGACGAGTTCATCATGGGCTACGGCGACCGGGTCGAGTTGACCGTCGACGGCGCCGATGTGCGGGTTCGGGACTTCGGCCGGGGCATCCCGCTGGGCAAGGTCATCGACTGCGTCTCCCGCATCAACACCGGCGCCAAGTACAACGACGAGGTCTTCCAGTTCAGCGTCGGCCTCAACGGCGTCGGCACCAAGGCGGTCAACGCCCTGTCCGACGAGTTCTTCGTCCGCAGCACCCGCGAGGGCAAGTTCGCCGAGGCGGAGTTCAAGCAGGGGATCCTGAGCGGCGAGAAGAAGGGCAAGGCCAAGGATGAGCCGAACGGCACCGAGACCTGCTTCCGCCCTGACCCTGCGATCTTCGGCGAGGGGGTGACCTTCGTCGACGATCTGGTGCGGCGCCGGCTGCGCTTCTACACCTACCTCAACGCCGGGCTGACCATCGAGTACAACGGCGAGCCCTACGTCTCCGAGGGTGGGCTGCTGGACCTGATCAAGGAGGACGTCGAGCGGGACGCCGCCTACGAGCCGCTCCACTACCGCAGCAAGACCCTGGAGCTGGCGCTGACCCACACCACCCGCTTCAGCGAGTCCTACTACTCCTTCGTCAACGGCCAGTTCACCACCGACGGCGGAACCCACCTTTCGGCCTTCCGCGAGGGGGTGCTCAAGGCGGTCAACGAGGTGGCCAAGAAGAAGTACGAGGGGGAGGACGTCCGGGACGGCATCGTCGGCGCCATCGCCATTCGCCTACAGGAGCCGGTGTTCGAATCCCAGACCAAGAACAAGCTGGGCAACACCGAGATCCGCAGCCAGCTGGTGGCCGATGTACGGGAGGCGGTGGCCGACCTGCTGCACCGCCACCCCGACCGGGCGGAGAAGCTGATCGCCAAGGTCGAGGAGACCCAGAAGATCCGCCGGGAACTCCAGGCGGTGAAGAAGCTGGCCCGTGAGAAGGCGCGGGCGACCTCGATCCGGGTGCCCCAGCTCAAGGACTGCAAGTACCACCGCAAGGACAAGAACGCCAAGGGCAAGGACTCGATGATCTTCCTGGCCGAGGGTGCCTCGGCGGCGGGGTCGATCGTCAGCTCCCGCGACGTGCACACCCAGGCGATCTTCACCCTGAAGGGCAAGCCGCTCAACGTCTGCGACCTCAACCGGGACGCGATCTACAAGAACGACGAGCTGTACAACCTGATGCGGGCGTTGGACATCGAGAGCGACGTGGAGAACCTGCGCTACCAGAAGGTGGTGCTGGCCACCGACGCCGATGTCGACGGTCTGCACATCCGCAACCTGCTGATCACCTTCTTCCTGCGCTTCTTCGAGCCGATGGTCGTCGCCGGCCACCTGCACGTGCTGGAGACCCCGCTCTTCCGCGTGCGCAACAAGAAGAAGACGATCTACTGCTACAGCGACGACGAGCGGGCGGCGGCGATCAAGGAGCTGGGGCGCGGCACCGAGATCACTCGTTTCAAGGGTCTCGGTGAGATCTCCCCCTCGGAGTTCCGCAACTTCATCGGCAAGGACATGCGCCTTTCGCCGGTTGAAGTGGACGATCGCTCCCAGGTGCCGAAGCTGCTGCGCTTCTACATGGGCAAGAACACCCCCGAACGCCGGGGCTACATCATGGACCACCTGGTGGTGGAGGAGTCGGCGTGAGCGAGCAGGGGGATCTGTTCGGCGGCAAGGCCGGGGTGCCCAAGCCACGGATCGTGCGCAAGCGGGAGGCCAAGTCCGGCCCTGCGCCTGAAGAGACCACGCCGGTGCCGGTGCAGCGTTCGCTGGACGATCTGCCCGAGCCGGGTGAGGAGCGCCCGGGGGGCGGCGGGGCCGACGGCGGCTCCGGCGACGGCCCGGGCGGACCCGCAGGCCCG
>CAZBZH010000076.1:0-11764 GCA_964496265.1 uncultured Acidobacteriota bacterium
CCCTCGACGAGGCACAGCCCGTGGCGCCGGCGGCCGGCTGGCGAGGCCGCCGCTTCGATCCCTGCAATCCAGCGTTTCCAGTTCGGCTTGATGGCTGAGCCCTCCCGTCGCGGACCCGGCCATCTTGCCACCTTCCGCACGAACCCGCAGAGCCCTACCGCTCGGATCAACCCGGACTCCGCCCGACTTTCGCCCCCTTTCATCGGGGAGCTCGTTCGCGCCATAATCGGGGCCGATTCGGAAAGGGCGACGTGTGAGCGGCTTGTCGAACAAGACCTACGTGGTGGGCATCGGAGCCCAGAAGGCCGGGACCTCCTGGCTACACCATCAGCTCTGGCATCATCCCCAGGTGGCCATGCCGTGGCTGAAAGAACTGCACTTCTTCGATAGCCGCCACGGCGCGGCTGAGATGCGCTGGGACGAGGAGACCTTCCTCACCCGCTTCGCCACCGCAGCACAGAACGTGGCGGCTCAACCCGAGCTGCTGCAGGATCCGGTCTTCCGCGCCGATCTCGATGCGCTCTATTTCCGCATGCGCAGCCGGGAGGAACCCAACATGTACCGGCGCTACTTCCGGCATCTGACCCAGCGGTCCCATCGGATCTTCGGCGAGATCACGCCTGGCCTACTCCACCCTGCCGCTCGAGGGCTTCCGGGCGATCCGGGCGTTCCATCCACGGGTCAAGGTGATCTATCTGTTGCGCGACCCGGTCACGCGGCTTTGGTCCGCCTTCCGGCAGTTCTGCCGGCTCAGGGACGCGCCCCCGGGAGAGGAATTCTTCGAACGCTACCTTAAGAAGGAGCAACTCAGGGCGCGCAGCGACTACGGGGCGACCCTTTCAAAGCTGGAAACGGTGTTCGAGCCGGGCGAGATCTGGATCGGTTTCTACGAGACGCTGTTCCGCGCTCAGTCCGTCGACTCTCTGGCGGACTTTCTCGGGATCGACCGCTGGGCCGCGCACTTTGAACTACGGGTCAACGCGTCGCCGGACCGGGACGAGAGGATGCCGGAGGCGTTGAGACGCCGGGCACTGCACTACACCGCAGCCAGCTACCGCGCTTGCGTCGATCGCTTCGCCGAGTCGATTCCCGAGGGGTGGGACCGGCGCGGCGTCGAGAGCGCTTCCCGCGCGGAGAACAGCCTGGCGACCCAGAGCCTGCCTTCGGTCTGGATCGACCGCTACCGTCACGGCCTCGGTCCCTTCGGCAGGCCGCACTAGCCTGCCGGCAGGCCACGAGCTCATCCGATCGGTGAGCCGTGCTGCGCCGCCCGGGGTTCCCCCCGGGCGGCTTCGTTTTCGCTTACCAGATATCGGCGCGCAGATCCGAGGCGAGCACCATGGCATCGCTGTCCTTGCAGCCGAATGCCGCGGCGAACTCGGGCATGTTGGCCAACGGGCCGTTGGTCCGGAACATCGACGGCGAGTGCACGTCGGTGTTGACCTGCAGCTTGAGCGCCTCGTCCCGGTAGTTGCGGCGCCAGGACTGGGCCCAGGCGAGGAAGAAGCGCTGCTCGGGAGTGAACCCGTCGATCTCGCCGGGATTGTTCTGCTCGAGCGCCTTCTGCAGCGCGTAGTAGGCCATGGTCACGCCGGCCAGGTCGCCGATGTTCTCGCCCAGGGTCAGCTGACCATCGACGTTGAGCCCCTCCAGGGCCTCCATGCCGTTGTACTGGGCGACCAGCCGCGCGGTGCGCTCCTCGAAGGCCGCACGATCGGCGTCGCTCCACCAGTTCTTCATGTTGCCGTCGGCGTCGAAGCGGCTGCCCTGATCGTCGAAGCCGTGCATGAACTCGTGGCCGATCACCGCCCCCATGGCGCCGTAGTTGACGGCGTCATCCATCTCGCCGTCGAAGAACGGCGGCTGCATGATCGCGGCGGGGAAGACGATCTCGGTCATCACCGGGTTGTAGTAGGCATTGATCACCTGGGGAGCCATGCCCCACTCGTTGCGGTCGATCGGCTGGCCGATCTTGTCCCGGTTGCGCTTGGCCTCGAAGGCATTGGCGGCGCGTACGTTGGCCACATAGCTGTCGGTGCCGATGCTGAGCGGGCTGTAGTCGCGCCACTCGTCGGGGTAACCGATCTTCGAGACGAACGACTCCAGCTTGTTCAGCGCCTTGCCGCGGGTTTCATCGGTCATCCATTCGAGTTGCTCGATGCGGCTACGGATCGAGGCCCGCAGGTTCTCGATCATCTCGTCCGCCTTCTGCTTGGTCGCCGGCGGGAAGGCCCGCTCGACGTAGACCTCGCCGAGGGCCTCGCCCAGGCTGCCGCTGGTCTGGTCGATCGCCCGCTTCCAGCGGGGACGCAGTTCCTCGGCTCCGCTCAGTTCCTTGGTCCAGTCGAAGTTGGCCTGGACGAAGGCATCGCTCAGGTAAGGCGCGAAGCCGTCGATCAGATGCCAGCGCAGATAGGCCTTCCAGGTATCGAGATCGGTGTCGCCCAGGGCAGCGTTCATCTCGGCGAAGAACTTCGGGTGGGCGTAGGAGAAGGTCTCGAGTTCGCCTAGATCCATCGCCTGGAGGTAGCCGGTCCAGTTGAAGCGCGGCGTCTGGGTGTTGGCGTAGTCGACCGGCTGAACGTTGTAGTAGGTCGCCGGGTTGCGCATCTCGACGTTGGTCAGCGACGCCTCAGCGAGCCGGGTCTCGAGGGCCATGATCGCATCGGCCTGGGTCGCCGCGGCCGCCTCGTCGCTGCCGGCCATGCTCAGCATCCGCGCCACGTGGTTGCGGTACTTGTCGCGCAGCGCGGCCGATTCCTCATCCTCCCGGGTGTAGTAGTCCCGGTCGGGGAGGCCCAGGCCACCCTGCACCGCGTAGCCGATGTACTGCGTCGTGTCTCTCAGGTCCTGAAAGATGGCGAAGCCGAACAGCACCGACGCACCCTCCCGGTGCCAGTCGGTGAGGATCCCCAGGATGTCATCGGCCGACGAGGCGGCGGCGATGCGGTCCAGGTCGGCCTGCAGCGGCTCGAGGCCCTGCTTCTCGATGGTGTCGGTATCCATCGCCATGCGCCAGAAGTCCCCGACCTTCTGTTTGTTGGTGCCCTTAGCCGCGCCGGCGTCGGCAGCCTCGTCGAGGATCGAACGCAGCAGCAAGTAGTTGCGCTCCTGCATCTCGTTGCCGATGCCCCAGGTCGCCTGGTCGGCGGGGATCGGGTTGCGGTCCATCCAGCTACCGTTGGCGTAGCGGTAGAAGTCGTCGCAGGGGCTGACCGACTCGTCCAGGTTCTTGCGGTCCAGGCCGCGGGCGTTGGTGTTCGGGTTCTCCGGGATACCGTCGTCGACGGCATCGGTACCGCTGCCGGCGCAGCCCGCGGTCAGCAGGGCGAGGGCGAGCAACACGATCGGGGCAAAACGCATCCTTCAATCTCCTTGATTCAGGGCATCGGCTGTGGCCGGCCCACCAACTTAGCGGGCGCGTGGAAATGCGTCCACGCCGCGGTTGACGGGCCCGGCGCCGCTCCGTAGAGTCGCCGCCATGGCGCACCTTTTCTATCTCGGATCGTTCCTCTTGCTGGCGCTGGTCGGCGTGGCGGCCTGGTTCTACCCCCAGGTGCTGTGGAGCCTGCTGCTCCTGCTGCCGTTGATCGGCCTGGGGCTGCGGGACGCCCTGCAGCCCCGCCACGCTATTTTGCGCAACTTCCCCCTCCTCGGGCGTTTGCGCTATTTCTTCGAGCGGATCCGGCCCGAGATCCGCCAGTACTTCATGGAAAGCGACACCGACGGTCGGCCCTACGACCGGGAACACCGCTCGGTGGCCTACCAGCGGGCCAAGAAAGTGCTGGAAACCGTGCCTTTCGGCACCAAGCGCAACCTGTACGAGCCGGGCTACGAATGGATCCACCACTCGATCGCGGCGACCCACCCGCCCCACGACCCTCCTCGGGTTCGCATCGGCGAGGGACGCTGCGCCAAATCCTACGATGCAGCCCTGCTCAATGTTTCAGCCATGAGCTTCGGCTCGCTCTCGGCAGCGGCGACCCGGGCCCTCTCCGGCGGCGCCCGGCAGGGGGGCTTCTTTCACAACACCGGAGAAGGGGGCGTGGCGCCCCACCACCTGGAACCGGGCGGCGATCTCTGCTGGCAGATCGGCACCGGCTACTTCGGTTGCCGGGAGCGGGACGGCCGCTTCTCGCGGCAGGCCTTCAGCGACACCGCGGCCCCGGACAACGTGCGGATGATCGAGGTCAAGCTGTCCCAGGGAGCCAAACCGGGGCACGGCGGCATCCTACCCGCGAAGAAGATCACTCCGGAGATCGCCGCGATCCGACTGGTCGAGATGGGCTCCGACGTGCTCTCCCCGCCGGCTCACACCGCCTTCGATTCTCCGACCGGCTTGCTGGAGTTCATCGCCGACCTGCGCGAGGCCTCGGGGGGCAAACCGATCGGTTTCAAACTCTGTGTCGGCAACCCTTCGGACTTCCTCGGCATCTGCATGGCGATGCACGAGACCGGATTGCGCCCCGACTTCATCACCGTGGACGGTGGCGAGGGGGGTACCGGCGCCGCCCCGCTGGAGTTCACCAACCGGGTCGGCAGCCCGCTGACCGAGGGGCTGGCCTTCGTGCACAGCGCCCTGACCGGGTTCGGCCTGCGGGACGAGATCAAGCTGATCGCCTCGGGAAAGATCCTCTCCGGGTTCAACATGGCGGCCCGCATCGCCGCCGGAGCCGACCTGTGCAATTCGGCACGGGGCTTCATGTTCGCCCTGGGCTGCATTCAGGCGTTGAAGTGCAACTCCAACGAATGCCCGGTGGGGGTCGCGACCCAGGATCCGAAGCTGACCCGCGGGTTGGTGGTCGGCGACAAGGCCACCCGGGTGGCCAACTACCAGCAGGAGACGGTCGAGGCGTTCCTCGAACTGCTCGGTGCCGCCGGCCTCGACCACCCGGACAAACTCGGCCCGCATCACATCCACCGGCGAATCTCCCGCACCGAGGTGCAGACTTACGCCGAGATCTTCGACTACCTCGAACCGGGGTCGCTGCTCGACGGCACGCCCCCGCCGGCCTTCGCGCCCTGGATGGCCCGCGCCTCGGCCGAACGCTTCGTGGTCTAGAACCGAATCAGGAGGTCCCCATGTCCGCACCGATTGTCTTTCTCGATATCGCCGGCCCCGACGACGAAGCGCTGCGCCGCTTCTATCGGGATGTCTTCGACTGGAACGCCGGCGACGACGGCCAACTGCATCTCGAGGTGCGCACGCCGCTGCTGGCCAACATTCGCAAGGACC
Source organism: uncultured Acidobacteriota bacterium (assembly GCA_964496265.1). Taxonomy (GTDB): domain Bacteria; phylum Acidobacteriota; class Polarisedimenticolia; order Polarisedimenticolales; family Polarisedimenticolaceae; genus Mor1. The sequence continues at coordinate 5,237 of CAZBZH010000076.1, forward strand.
CCGCGGAGAAGCGGGTCTACATCGGAGTCGAGGATGTCACCGCGACCCTGGACGCGGTGGTGTCGGCGGGTGGCTCCGTCGACGCGCCCCGCTTCGAGGTGCCCGGTGTCGTGGTGCTCGGCTTGTTCCGCGACCCCGCCGGAAATCCGATGGGTCTGGTCGAGATGGAAAACGGCGAGGCGAAGGTTCCGTAGGGACCAAGGGCGCCGCAACGGCCAAGAGTCTGCCGACTAGGGGCAGCTGGGTGCGGCGTTCTCGGGGAAGCAGGACCCCGCGCCCAGAGGGCGGGCGGCACCGGCGCTATCCCGGCCGCGGCTCCCCTCCACCGCGCCGTTGCTCGGCGCGATCAGGAAGTAGCGGGAACCCCCGGCCGGCGTGATCGTCGCCAGCGGAGCACCCGCCGTGCTGCACAGCGCCGGCGCGTGGCTGGTGAAGTCCCCCAGCGCGCCCTCGTAGACCACGAAGTCGCTGTCCCCCTCGGCACAGGAAGCCCCCCAGGCCAGATCCACCGTGAGACCCTCGCCACGGCTGACCGTCAGCGGGGTGCCGTGCACCCGGTACTGGGGCACCCGGCCGCTGAGCGCGGCGGTGCCGCCGCCGATGGAGAACTCCCTCACGATGGTCTGCCCTTCGAACTCGGCGGTGAAGGTCCAGGTCCCCTGCTGCTCTCCAGCCGGAATATCGAACCACCAGTACCAGTAGGAGCCGGTGTAGTGCGGCTCCGGGCTGGAGTGGTTCCAGTTGGAGTAGAGGCTGCCGTCGGGCCGGCGCAGGGTGAAGTCGGAGACCTGCCCCTGAAGCTGATCCCGGTAGTACATCGTGAAGTAGACCTCGGGCCCCGCGGCGAAGGTGACCGAGGCATGAGGCAGTTCCGGATCGGGGCAAACCGGGATCACCGGCGGCGCGAAACCGGTGGTGACCCGGTTGAGGGCGGTGTCGTAGTAGGGCCGCTGATCCTGCCACCAGCTGGTGCTGTTGAAGCCGTTGCAGGGTCCTTCGTAGGGCTCGATCAGATTCCCGCCGGCGTCGTAGGTCTCCATGTGCAGATGGGGCCCGGTGGAGTTGCCGGAGCTGCCGACGACTCCCAGGTACTCCCCTTCCTCGACGAAGTCTCCGACCTGCTTCTCGGTCAGCGAATCGGTCTTCAGATGGCCGTACCAGCTCACCGACCCGTCGGCGTGCTCGACGTAGACCGCATTCCATTCGCTGGAGCCGAAGCCGCAGTTGCGATCGAAGTTGCCGTCCTCGCGGAAGACGATCTGCCCGGGGGCGGCGGCGACGACCCAGACCGACTCCTCGTCCATCTTCAGCCAGCCCCAGGGCCAGGTGAAGAAATCGATCCCGGCGTGGTTGTAGCCGTCGATGTCGTAGGTCCGTTCAAGGCAGTTGTAGTCGAGCAGGGCGCCGGGAAAGGCGGGATCCTGATCGACGAAGTTGGAGATGCCGTGGTAGCCGGGATCGTCCAGGCCCGGCGCCAGCTTGAGCGGCCAGCCGAAGGTCGGCGCGGAGGTCAGGCTGCTGCGCATCAGGATGCCCTCCTGGCGCAGCCGTTCCCGGTTGATCGCGATCTGGGCCTTGATCCGTGCGCGCTGCTCCGGCGTGATGTGGTCCGCAACCTCCGCGGCCGGAAGCTCACCGCCCCCGAAGCCGGCGGGAGCGGCGCCCCGAATCACCCGGTAGGGGGTCGTGTCCTGGGCCCAGGCGCAGACGCAGGCCGAAGACAACAGGATGAGAAGCAGGGGGAACCGCATCGGAGTCTCCACAGAGCGGGGCAAGAACATGCCCGGCACCTCTTGGGGAAACTACCGGGCAGGCATGGCCGCGTCAAACCCGGGAGTGCGAAAACAGGGCTGAAAACCGCGACATCGCCGACGTTTCGCCGCCGGCCCCGCGGCCCGGCCCCCGCGAAGTGCAGGGGTCTCGCTCCAGGGCTCGATATCCCCATCACGGGCGGGATCTGTCGTCCCGCCTTGCTTTCAGGGATACCCAGCCATGAGTTCACCCCGCATGCGAACCTGCTCTCTTCGAATTCTTCGCCTTGCGCTCGCCGCCACCTGCGTCCTTCTGGCGACGGCGGCCGCGGCACAGATCCAGACCGGGCCCTACGTCCAGGGGGACACCTGGTTCACCGACCCGGTCGCCGGGGGCGGCGTGCGCCAACCCCTGCCCGGCGAGACCACCATCGACATCTACACCCGCCAGCAGGGCTGGGTGACCTACAACCTGCCGCCGGAGATCCGGCCGGACACCCAGGCGGTGCGGCGTTGGGACCTGCAGTACCGGCTCTCCCCCAGCCGGGACGCGCTCTACGTCGAGCGCTTCAACATCAACAGCTTCACCACGGTCTGCAACAACGGGAACCAACTCGAGATCTACATGTACCGGGTCTCGCCGCCCGCCGGCTCGCCCCCCGAGTCGCTGGTGCCCTACACCGGTGATCAGGCGGCTTGTATCGCCACGCCGATCAATATCCAACCACGCTTCTTCGACCCGGTCGGCGGCGTGATCCGAACGATGTTCGTCGCCGGCGCGCCCAGCGGTACCGGGGGCAACCAACCGGTCCTGTGGGCGGACATGGCCGGCGACCAGGTCAACCTCGACACCTCGACCTACCGGGACGGGATCAACACCCCGACCTTCGCCCCCAGCGGCAACGCGGCGCTGGTGATCCACGGCACCGACACGCCGACGACCAGGTACGTCCACGCCGATCTCTGCGCCGACCCGGTTGCCGGGGCCGGCGGCATCTCCAACCAGGACACCGGTCAGAGCAACGTGCCGATCTCCGCACGGGTCGACGAGAGCTCCGGAAACTTCTTCACGGTGGTGAACGTCGACGGCACCGACCAGCCGGGGATCCTGCTCGACGTCAACTGCTTCCTGGCCACCCGGGCCTGCTGCTTCGGCGGCGGTTCCTGCGAGGAACGCACCCCCGAGGAGTGCGAGAACTTCGGCGGGATCTCGCTGGAAGGGACCTGTGCCACGGCGAGCTGCGTGGAGAGTTGCTGCATCGACGGCACCTGCGCCTTGATCACCCCCGCGGAGTGTTCCGCCCAGGGGGGCACCAACCAGATGACCACCAGCTGTGACAGCATCAACTGTCCCGAGCCGGTCCAGGCCTGCTGTCAGTTGAGCGGAACCTGCTACCAGACCACGCCTTCCAGCTGCAGCAGCTTCGGTGACGTGCCCCAGGGTCCCGGGAGCGACTGCTCGACCATCGTCTGCCCGGCGCAGGTCCTCGAGGCGACCAAATCCGGCCCGGCCACGACCGAGGAAGCGGATGTCTTCACCTACACCATCGATTACGCGAACACCGGCGACCTGCTGGCGACCGGCGTGGTCCTTAGCGACGATCTCGACTTCGATGTCTCCTTCGTCTCGGCCAGCGACGGCGGCGAAGAGGTCAGCTTCGGCCGGGTCGAATGGCAACTCGGCGATCTGGCGCCCGGCGCCTCGGGTTCGGTGACCCTGACCGTCCGGGTCGGGTGCAGCACCACCGGCGGCAGCGTGACCAACCGGGCGGAGCTGAGCTCGCTCGAGGGGCTGACCTTCTTCTCCAACACGACGGTCACCTCGATCGATCCGTTCTCCACCGGCCCGGTGTCGATGCTGGTTCAGTCCGTCGACGACAACGGCTTGCCCGCCGAGGGGGGCGATCGGATCACCCACACGATCTCGCTGACCAACGGGGAGAACGTCGAACGGCGTAACCTGCAGCTGTTCCTGCGGCCCGGTGACGGCGCGACCTTCGAAAGTGTGGTCGATGCAGGCGCCGGCACGATCAGCCAGTTCTCCAACACCAGCTGGACCTGGGACGGTAGCCTGGCGCCCCTGGCCGAGACGCAGATCGTGATCACCACCCGGGTCGACGCCTGCGTCGACCAGAATGACGTCGCGCTGAACAACGGCCGGCTGGAGCTGACTCACTTCTGCGGAACCGAGCTGGCCACCACGGTACCTCCGGCGCTGGCAGTACGGCGAGCCATCGAGGTCGAGCTGGAGGCGGTCAGCCTGCCGCCGATCGCCGTGCTGGAAACCGCGCTGAGCGAAACCGAGGTGCAGGCGACCCGGGTCGGCGACACCGTCGACTTCGAGCTGCGGGTGCGCAACCCCCAGCCGACCACGCTGGCCAACGCCAGCGCCCAGGCGCGGATCCCGAGCGGCTACACCCCGATCGGCGATCCCCCCTTCGTGCCGCCGGTGCCGGCCGGCGCCTCGTGGGACCCCTCCTTCGGCGGCGAGGTCAGCTGGGCCGGCTCCCTGGCCCCCGGCGAAGAGGTGGTGATCACCTTCCGCGCCCGGGCCGACACCCCTCCCTGCCAGGGAGGCATCAGCGGCAGCGCCAACGACGGTCTGTCCTGCACCCTGTTCGACAGCGTCGGCCTGATGAACGTGCCCGACGTGCCGATGCCCCATCTGGTCGGTCTCAACCAGTTCGGCCGGGTCTTCTCGTTCCAGCCGGGGATCGACACCGCCACCCAGGACTTCGTCTGCTTCAGCGACGAGTTCGTTTCCAACCTGGGCTACGGGGACAACGGCGATCTGTGGGTGGTCGGGCTACCGACCTTCAAGATCAACCTCAACACCATGGAGGTTCACGGTTTCCCGCTGGCGCTGCAGAGCCAGCTCGGGTTCACCCCCGAGGACATCGACGTGGACACCCGGGACGGAACCGCCGTCATCGTCGGATCGGTCTCGGAGCTGTTCAGCAACCTGGCCCGCATCCGGCGCTACGATCCGGCCACCGGGGTCATCAGCGTGATCTACGACGAGGTGGTGCAGGACATCGGCTTCATCTCGGAGATCGCGGTGGAACCCAACGGGTTCCTCGCGATTCGCAGCAGCGCCAACCGGCTGTTCCGCATGGATCCGGCCAACCCGTCGGCCTACGTCGAGATCACCGGCGGCGCGCTGACCGGCTCCCGGGCGCTGACCGTCGAGGCGGACGGCGACTGGATCGTGACCGACTCCAACTTCAGCGCCCCCTTCGGGCTCTACGAGATCGACACCCCCTCGGGGGCGGTGCGCACGATCACCACCGACGTCCAGAGCCTGGTACCCACGGCGGCGGGGCCGTTCCGCGCCCTGGCCGCCGGAGAAGACGGCGACGTCTACACCTGGTACCAGTTCTCCGGTCTGGCGGAGATCGAACAGAACCCGACGCTGCAGGGTACCGAACTACTGCCCGACGACTTCTTCGGGGACACCAGCGACGGCCTCGAATGGGTCGCCATGGGAGTCTGTGTCGACGGGGACGGCGACGGCGCCTTCAGCGGCGGCGCCTGCACACCGGGAACACCGCAGGATTGCGACGATCAGAACAACGCGGTCTTCCCCGGAGCGCCGGAGATCAACGACGGCATCGACAATCAGTGCCCCGGCGAGGTCGGCGCCGGAGCGGTCGACGAGATCTCCGGTCCGATCACCCTGTTCGGCAACGGCGATATCTGCTGGAACGCCCAGAGCGGCGCCACCGAATACGAGGTGCTGCGTTCAACCAGCCCGGCCTTCGATGCCGACTGCGTCTCGAACCTCACCACGGCGACCTGCTGGAACGATCCGGCGAGCCCGCCGCCGACCCTGTTCTACCTGATCCGGGCCACTCAGCCGGCCGGCGGCAGCTGGGGCCTCGACAGCTCCGGCGGGGAGCGCAGTCCAAGCTGTCCATAGCGCGGCGCACGACGCCTACGGAAACGCCCGGACCGCGGTCCGGGCGTTTTTTTTGGAGCCGGCGACAGAGGACTCTCGACAGCATCGGACCGGGTCTCGTTTCAACCGGTCGGCGCCGTGGCGATCCGGTACGGGTAGCCGGCGAGGGACAGCTCTCCGCGCTCGGGGCCGTGAAGCAGTAGGTCGCAGGGTTGGACCGCGGCCCGATGAACCCGCTCGGGGATCCACCGCCGCCCCTCGCGGACCAACACCAGATGGCGGTTTGCGTCCCCCAGCTTGGTGAAGTTGGCCAGCGGGTCCCCGACCGGGTGCAGGCCGAGTTGCCCGCCGAGGGCCGCGACCACCGGATCCATCCGCCTGCCGGCGCGCCCGACGTGGTCGACACAGCGAATCCCGCCGGGAGCGAACGCCCGGCGGCCCCATGGCCCCGTTCAGGGCAGACGGACACGCCTCACTTGGCGGCCGCCTCCTGCTCCTCGCCGCTGGCCGGCGGGGCGGGGGTGTACTCGCTCTTCGGCTCGAGCCAGGCGAGGCGCTCGTCGAGGATGCCCACGCCGACGGCGTACTTGCCGTCGTCGTTGTTGCTCCAGATGTCCTTGAAGTTCTGGTTCACCATCGACTTCGCGTTGCGGGCGAAGCTGTCGGTGAGCTCCAGGGCGCTCTGGGCCTCGGGGGCGCCGCGGTCGAGCAGCTTCTGCGTACGGACGACCATGGCGACCATCACGAACAGCTCCATCGCGATGTCGACGGCGCGGAACATGAACGCCTGCTTCCGCTCGAGCTTGGCCTGGTAGATCATCATGCCGTGGAACATGGTGCGGGCGAGGCGACGGCTGGCGGCCTCGGCGAACCGGAGGT
>CAZBZH010000077.1:0-8990 GCA_964496265.1 uncultured Acidobacteriota bacterium
CACAGCTCGGTGTCGATGGGGCCGTCGCCGGCCGCCGCGCCGGCGACATCCCCGGCGGCGGAGCCGTCAGCGGATGCCGGCGTCTGGGCGGTCGCCGGGCCGGCGAACAACACCCACCCCAGGATGATCAGGATCATGCCAGGAAACTTCACGCCAGGGAATCTCATGCCTCGGTCTCCTCGCCGCGGAGCCAGTTCAACAACTCCTCGCGGCTCGCCCCGTCCAACATCTCGGGCTCCGGCAGCAGCGGCTCATTGCCGGCAGGCAGCAGCTCCCAGTCCAGTTCACCGCCCAGGCTCTCGTCGAACCCGTCGAGCAGCCCCTCGGGATCCTCCCCCGCCGCCTCGGCGCGGAGTTCGTCCAACCCTTCCAGCAGCGAGGGGTCGCCGGGCAGCAGACCGTCCAGGGTCTCCAGCACCGCCTCCTGCGGAGACTCCGCACCACCCTGATCGACGACGACAGGGTTGCCCTGCCCCAACCGAGGCAGGGTCAGCAGCAGCACCACCGCCAGCACCGCCGCAACCGCGGCCATCCGCAGCCAGATACCGCGCCCGCTAGCGTGGCCCGCCCCGGGCTCGCCGGGCGAGGCCGCCGCGGGCCGGTACTCATGGGGGTCGGCATCCGCCGCGATCCTCGTGTGAACCCGCCGATCGAAATCCTGCCAGTAGGCCTCCCCAGGGTCGGGCACCGGGTCGCGCTCCCCTTCGGGGGCGGCCAGCATCTCCAGCAGCTCCCTCAACTCAGGACTCGGCTCTCCGGCCTCACAGGCCTCCAGCCGTGCCCGCAGGGACTCAACCTCCTCGGGATCCACCGAGCCCCGGTCGCGCCCCAGGAGTTCAGCCAGCTCGCTCTCGAAGCGGGCCCAGGGATTATCGTTGCTCATAGCGCCTCCTGGGCTTCGGCGGGGATCAAGCGGCGTCTCAGATTCGAAACGGCCTGATGTAGATGGGCCTTCACCGCTCCCTCAGACAGTTCCATGATTCCCGCCACCTCTCCGTAGGTCATCTCCGAAAAAACCTTGAGCAGGACGACTTCCCGCTGGCGCGGCGGCAGGGACATCACCGCCTTGCGCACCTCCGAGCGGGCCTCGACCCGGTCGAGCAGCGCGTCGGCCCCCTCGCCTCCATCCTCGGAGGTCCGTTCGACCTCATCGAGCCCATCCTCGGGGCGCCGTCGCCCGATCATCGAACGGGAGACGTTGAGGGCGATCCGGACCAGCCAGGTGCGCAGGCTTGCGTCTCCGCGGAAGCCTCCGATCGCCTTCCAGGCCTTGACGAAGGTCAGCTGGGCCGCCTCGTCGGCGTCTCCGTGATTTCCCAGGACGCGCCAGGCCACGGCGTACACCGTCTGGCGGTGACGCCTGAGCACCTCGTCGAAGGCCCCGGACTCTCCCCGGCGTAGTCGCTCGAGTAGGGCCCGCTCCTCCGCCGCTCCGTCGCGCTGGGAAGCCGCGTTCACGGTGGTTGGACTCCCGAAGTCCCCCCGGGGTTTAGTATCCGTCGCTGACCGTTTCGTAACCGGCAGCCCGGGGGCAGCCTGGTTCGAAAGGGTGCGATTCCGGGGCGCTAGCCCAGGCGGCGCTTCCAGCGGACCCCCTGGGGGGTGTCCTCCAGCACGATCCCCTGGGCCGCAAGCTCATCGCGGATGCGGTCGGCCTCGGCGAAATCCCGGGCCTTGCGGGCCGCCTGCCGCGCCTCGATCAGCGCCTCGATCTCGGTGTCGATCTCCTCGGCCGGGCGCTCCAGCACCGCCATCACCGAGTCCATCCGCTCCAGGGTCTCGCGCAGCGCCTTCAGGCTCGCCGACGGCAGCCCGTCCCGGTCCATCGCCGCGTTGCTCTCGCGAACCAGGCGGAACATGGCGCCGACGGCGCCGCTGACATCGAGGTCGTTGGCCAGGGCGGCGCGGAACTCCTCCAGCCGCTGCCCGCAGAGGGCCTCGAACGCCTCGTCGCTCCCCTCGGCCGCCGAGTACTCGTCGAGCCTGCGGGTGAAGTCGTCGAGCCGCTGCACCTCCTGGGTTGCCTTGCCCATGCTCTCCAGGGTGAAGTTCACCTGGCTGCGGTAGTGGGTCGAGAGCAACAGGAAGCGGATCGCCCGCGGGTCGAAGCCCTTTTCCAGCAGATCCCGCAAGGTGTAGAAGTTGCCCTTGGACTTGGACATCTTCTCGCCGTCGACCATCAGGTGCGCCGAGTGCATCCAGTAACGCACGAACCGCTCGCCGGTGGCCGCCTCGCTCTGGGCGATCTCGTTTTCGTGGTGCGGGAAGATATTGTCGACGCCGCCGGTATGCAGGTCGAAGCCCTTGCCCAGGTACTTCATGCTCATCGCCGAGCACTCGAGGTGCCAACCGGGACGGCCGCAGCCGAAGGGGCTGTCCCAGCCGGGCTCCCCTTCCTTCTGCCCCTTCCACAACACGAAGTCCCTGGCGTTGTCCTTGTCGTACTCGTCGCTGTCGACCCGGGCGCCGTCCTGGACCTCCCGCTTATCCAGGTGGGACAGGCCGCCATACGCCTCGTAGGCGCCGATGCGGAAATAGAGGGAGCCCTGGCTCTCGTAGGTGAAGCCCTTGTCGGTCAACGTCTGGGCCAGATCGATCATCTCCTCGACGTGCTCGGTGGCCCGTGGGTAGCGGTCCGCCCGCTTGATGCGCAGGGTGTCGATGTCCTCGAAGAAAGCCTCGATAAAGGGTGCGGTGACCTCGTCCAGCGTCTTTCCCAGTTCCATCGCCTTGTTGAGGATCTTGTCCTCCACGTCGGTGATGTTCATCACCTGGGTCACCTTGAAGCCGTTGAGCTCCATGGACCGCCGCAACAGGTCCTCCCAGACGTAGGTCCGGAAGTTACCGATGTGGGCGAAGTCGTAGACCGTCGGCCCACAGGCGTAGAAGCGGACGTGCCCGGCCTCCAGGGGCTCGAGCGGCTCCAGCTTCCGGGTCATGGTGTTGTAGATGATCATGCGCAGGCCCTTCCCCTTCCGATCGGGGGATTGTAGGGATCCGGGAGGCCGAAATCAAAGGGAAGCCCGGGAAGCAGGCCGGGGCGCAAAAAGAAGAAGGCCGCCCTTTCGGGCGGCCTTCGTAGCGGTCGTGACTGGGCTCGGCGCTTAGAACGAGAGCTTCGCGCTGAGCTGGTAACGGCGGCCGAAGCGGCGACGCGCCTGGTTGATGCCGTTGACCTGGAAACCGGACTCCAGATCCGGGTTGTAGACCTGGTAGGTGCCGTCGTTCAGGGCGTTGAAGACATCCAGCGAGACCGAGCCGTTCAGGCCGCGGCCGAGGCGGAATTCCTTGGTCGCCTTGAAGTCGAAGTTCCAGAAGGGACGGTTGCGCTGATCGTTACGCACGCCGCTCGGGTACTGGAAGCGGGTCCGGCCTTCCTGGGTGCCGAGCGTGCTGATCAGGTCGGGCGCCGACGGATCGGGAGCGATCGTGTCGAAGGACAGGCGCTGAGTCAACAGGGAGTACGGAAGACCGGACTGCCAGGTGATCGCCGTGCCGAGACGCACGCCCCAGGGAGTCTGGGTGGTGGCGTTGACCTTGACTACGTGGCGCTGGTCGAAGGACTGGAAGCCGAACTCATCGTCGATGGTCGCGGCGTCGTTACCGAGGATCTGGTTGAAGTCCTCACCGTTACCTTCGGCGATCGACCAGGTGTAGGAGCCGCTCAGCTCCCAACCGCGGTACTGGCGGCGGATCAGCTCGAACACCAGACCTTCGTAGTCGGCCTGGTTGAAGTTGCCGAGCACGATGACCGAGTTCCAGAACGGGTTGAGCTTGTACAGATCCGGCACACCGTCGGGACGCTCGATGATGTTGCGGCGAGCCACCAGGTCGCCGGAGGTGGCGCCGGTGCCGTTCGGGTCGGCCGGCTCGACGAAGTCGCCGGTGCAGTCGTCGACGATGCCATCGGGGCCGGTGGTGAAGTCGATCACCGGATCACCCGGTTGGGTGGTATCGAGGCAGGTACCGAAGTCGCCGGAGATGTTGTTGGCGTCGATGTCCTGCAACTGGTTGCGGAACTCGCGGCGAACGTACGAGATCTTCATCGAGGTTTCGGCGAACAGCTGCCGCTCGAAGCTCAGGGTGAACTCGTCGTTGTACGGAGTCTGCAGGTTGCGGTCGGTGAAGTTGACCGTGGCCGCCGGGTTGATCGTGCTGCGCACGTCCTGAATCGCGTTGACCGCGAAGCAGGAGGTCTGGCCGCCGGGACAATTAATTCCCTCGGCAGCGGCGTTGGTCACGAAGGGAGCGTCGAGACCGATGGTCGCACGGGTCGGAGCGAGTTCGCGGGTCGCCACCAGCAGCGGGAGGTTCTGGAAGAAGCGGCGGCCGGTGACGGCGAACTTGGTCTTACCGTTGGACCAGGGGTCCCAGGTAATTCCGAGGAACGGCGAGATGTTGGTGTTCTCGATGTTGATGTCCTGGGGCCGACGGCGCACAGCCTGCTGGTTGGACGCGTTCGTGGACGGGCCGAAGAACGAGGCGACCTGCTGCTGCGGGATACCCAGGATCCCGGCCAACTGGTTCACGAAGGCGTCGTTGCCCTCGAACGCCGTGAAGGACTGGACCCGGGCGGTGGTCGCGACGACACCCGAGTTGATCAGGTTGACGTAGTTGTCGTATTCGGCCTGAGGATCGAACGGCGAACGCCCCTCGGCGTTGATCACCTCGCGCTCGATGCGGGCACCGACCTCGATGGTCAGGTTCTGGGCGACGCGCATCTGGTCGCGCAGGAAGAACGACCAGCGGGTGCCGGTAGCCCGGGCCCGATCGGTTTCGGGCACGGAGATCTGGGCGAACACGGTACCGACCCGGTCCAGGTTGACGCCGGTGTTCGGGTCGATCGGCTCGCGGGAGAAGAACGCGGCGCTGGCGTTCTCGGTCAGCTCGCGCACGTAGCGCTCGTTCTCGATGCTGATCCCGGTGCGGAATTCGTGGCTGACGCCGAGCCAACGCTTCTTGGCGTAGATCGTGGCGTCACTGGAGGCGGCGAAGCGCTGGCGCGCGTCGTCGAAAATCCGCCAGAAGGATCCACTGGTTTCCTGGGTTTCCAGGTTGGTGCACTGGGCGCCCGCGAGGAACTCGGCCCCGGGGCCGACGCCAAAGCAGTTGTTCGGCACGCCGGACGTGGTCGGCCCGAGGCGGAAGCCGCCGTCGAGCCAGGAGACCTGGCTGGTGACGAAGATCTGCGGCGAGTAGGGCGCGGTCCACTCGACGGAGTAGACGTCGTTGAGGTTCTCGAGGAACAGGCTCGCCTCGGGCGGCTGGGTCGAGCTGACGCCGAAGTTCCGGGTCTCGCTCGGGTTGCCGTCGAAGCGGAAGATCAGCTTGTTGCGATCGGAGACCTGCCAGGTGATCTGGTCGGAGTTGATCTGACGATCGATCGTCACGACGTTCAGGGCGCCGACGGTGTTGACCGGCAGTTCCTGGTCGACGATCTCGTGGGAGAGTCGGTACCACAGACGGTCCTTGATCAGCGGACCGGAGACCTGGATCGAGGGGCGCAGCGACTCGAACTGGGGCGCGCGATCGTCGGGCAGATCGAGAGCGCCGGTGCCGTCGAGGTCACTGGAGCTGTACAGGAAGTTGAACACACCCTCGAAGGTGTTGCCGCCCTGCTTCTGGATGATCTGGGCGAAGCCGCCCTGGGCACCGCCGAACTCGACGCCGGCGCCGGCCGCGATGACTTCCATCTCTTCGATGGAGTCCATGTTCACATCGCCGGAACGCTGACCGGTCAGCGGGTCGACGTTGGACACGCCGCTGACGATCGCCTTGAAGTCGCGGGCGCGGGAACCGTGGACGTTGGGGTTGCCGTCACCGTCGGCATCCTGCACGCCGGGGGCGAGGGTCAGGATGTTCTGGTAGGCGCGACCCGCGGCCGGAGGGTCCTGGATGAAGTCGTCGCTGAACTTGGTGGCGGTGCTGCTCTCGGTAAGCTCGACCACCGGGCGGTCGGCCTGGACCGTGATCTTTTCGGTGAACTCCTCGGCGAGCTGAATCGGAATCATCGTCCGTTCGCCGAGTTTGACCCGCTGGTTCTCCAGCTTGGTCGCCCGCATCCCGGGGAAGGTGACCTCGAGGATGTACCCCCCACCGGCGCGAAGCACCGGGAACTCGACGGTCCCCCGCTTGTCGGTAATCGAGGCGGTGTCCTTCACCTGCTTCTCGGCGCTGCTCAGCTTGACTGTCGCGCCTGGAAGCGGATTGCCCTCTGTGTCGGTCACCTTGATGATCAGACCACCCGTCGAGGCACTGACGGTGCCGACGGCGAGTCCGACCAGAACTAGGAACGTGAGAATTCTTGCAAGCCGCATGACCCCTCCCGAAGGTCGTTACCTAAACCCCTGACCCGCTCCGATCGCGGGCATCCAGCCCGGAGATCGACGCGAGGCACACTCCACCCCTCTGATTACCATTTCGATATCCAGGTGTATGTACCACTGCGCTGATGCTCCGTCAACAAACCACGACGTGGCTTGTCCGTTTCTTGGCCGATCCCCTTGACGCCTTATTCTTAAGGCGAAAGGGGTCGATTTACCGGGAGAGCGGGTAGGCCTTGCTGCATCGGCTCCGCGACGGGGCGGCAGTCGGTCCATTTATTTGGATAAACGACCCCTCAGGGGCCAATCCGGCACGCCAAAGGCAGAAAATGCCGGGTCATGGGCCGCTCGCGGCCCATCGAGGCACGGATCCCACCCGGGAGAGATCCCGGTCAGGGGGGGGATCAACCGGTCAGGGTGGATCAAGGAGTGATCTTGAGCCGCTTGATCTTCTCGTTGAGGGTCGTGGGCTTCAGCCCCAGCAGCTCGGCGGCCTGTTTCTGCACCCCGTTGGCCTGGCGCAGGGCGGACTCGATCAGCTGGCGCTCGAAGCGCTGGACCGCCTCGTAGAACTCCATCCCCTTGGGCAGGGCCATCGACGGCGGCAGCGCCACCGGGTCGCGCAGGTCCGGAGGCAGCAGATCCGGGGTGATCTCCTGCCCCTGGGCCATGACCACGCCCCGTTCGATGGTGTTCTCCAACTCCCGCACGTTGCCGGGCCAGCGGTAGTTGAGGAGCTTCTCCATCACCTCGGTGCTGACGCCGCTCACCTCCTTGCCGTTCTCATCGTTGAAACGGGCCAGGAAATGGTCGATCAGGATCGGCACGTCTTCCATCCGCCGGTGCAGCGGCGGGAGATTGATGCTGATCACGTTGAGCCGGTAGTAGAGGTCCTCGCGGAAGCGCCCCTCGGCGACCAGCCCCTTGAGGTCTTCGTTGGTCGCCGCCAGGATCCGCACGTCGACCTTCTTGCTCTCCACCGCGCCCAGGGGCAGGAATTCCTTTTCCTGCATGACCCGCAGCAGCTTGGCCTGGACCACCGGAGCGACGGTGCTGATCTCGTCGAAGACGATGGTCCCGCCGTCGGCGGTCTCGAGCAGGCCCGGCTTGTCGCCGGTGGCCCCGGTGAAGGCGCCCTTGGTGTGGCCGAACAGGTTGTCCTCGAGCAGCTCGGTGGGGATGCTGCTGCTGTTAACGATCACCAGGGGTTTCTGGGCCCGGGGGCTGCGGCGATGGATCGCCTGGGCCACCAGCTCCTTGCCGGTGCCGCTGTCCCCGTGGATCAGGACCGTCGAGCGGCTGGGGGCGACCTGGTCGATGAAGCGGTAGACCTCCTGCATCGCCCGGGACTTGCCCACGATCTTCTCGAACTTGTGGCGCTGCTCCAGCGCCTTCTTCAGGCTCTCGTTCTCCCGGCGCAGCCGGGTCGCCTGAACCGCGTGGGCCACCAGCGCCCGCACCTCATCGTTCTTGAACGGCTTGGTCAGGTAGTGAAAGGCACCGAGCTTCATCGCGGCGACGGCGTTCTCCACCGAGCCGAAGGCGGTGATCATCACCGCGGCGACGCCGGGCTGATGATCCTTGACGAAGCGCAGTACCTCGAGGCCGTCGGCGTCGGGCAGCATCACGTCGATCAGCACCGCGTCCCACGGCGTCTCGGAGTCGAGCAGCTGGCGGCCGGTGGCGGCGTCGGAGGCGACCTCGACCCGGTAGCCCTGCTTGTCGAGCACGGTTTGCAAGACATCGCGCACCACCGGTTCATCGTCGATCACGAGGATCCGTCCGGTGGCCACGTCATCATCCAGCAGGGCGGCGGCGGGCAGGCTGTCGTTCGAAAGGTCCATATCTACCTCAGGCCATGGCTTCGGCCGAAGCCTCGACGGGCAACTCCAGGCGGAACCGGGTAAAGCGGCCGGGGGAGCTCTCGGCCATGAGTTCTCCCTGGTGCTCCTGGACGATGCCGTAACTGATGGACAGGCCGAGACCCGTCCCCTTACCACGCCCCTTGGTCGTGAAGAACGGATCGAAGATCCGCGGCAGATCGTCTTCGGCGATCCCCATGCCGTCGTCGGTCACCTCGATCGCGGCCCGGGCGCCCTGCCCGATGGTGCGAATCGAGATCTCACCGCCGGGCCCGACCGCGTCCCGGGCGTTGAGCAACAGGTTGAGCAGGACCTGCTGGAGCTTGCCGCGGTTACCGCGGACCGAACCGTCGGCGGGATCGAGATCGGTCACGATCTTGATGCCCCGTTTGCGGACCTGGGGCTCGAACAGCTGCAGCACCTCGCGGACGGTCTCGTTGATCGAGAGCGTGGAGAAGGCGGTCTCTTCGGGCCGTGCCAGGTTGAGTAGCGAGTTGACGATGTTCGAGGCCCGCTGGGTCTCCCGGTCGATCTTCTCCAGCTGGACCCGGCGAGGGTCGTCCCCGGGCAGATCCTCGAGCAGCAGCTGAGCGTAGCTGGAGATGCCGGTGAGCGGGGTGTTGACCTCGTGGGCCACGCCGGCGGCCAGCAAACCGAGGGAGGCCAGACGTTCCTGGCGCAGCACCTGCTCCTCGAGCTTGACCCGCTCGGAGATGTCGTCGAAGGTCACGACCGCCGAGCGGTCATCGCCGGATTCCACCAGGGTCACGCCGAGGTTGACCACCACCCGGCGCCCCTTCCCGGT
>CAZBZH010000077.1:9000-11757 GCA_964496265.1 uncultured Acidobacteriota bacterium
CGTCTGTCCCGGTAACCATGGTGTAGCGGAACAGACGGCCCTGCTCCCCCGACGGCACCTTGGCCGCGGTATCGAGGATCGAACTCTCGACCCTCGGCGAGAAGATCTCCCCCAGGGGGCGGCCGATGGCCTCGTCCCGATCGATCTGGAACATCTCCTCGAGGGCGCGGTTCCAGGCCTGGACCCGATTCTCCTGATCCGCCATCAACAGGCCGACGGAGGTGCCCTCGACGATCTTTTCCTGGCGGGCGTGGAGGAGCTCGATCTGGCTCGCCCGGGACTGCACCTCGCGCAACAGCCGCGCCGCCTCCAGCGCCGTCGACGCGTGGGCGCAGAGGGTCCCGAGCAGCGCCCGGTCGGCGGTGGACAGCGGTTCCTCGGGCGCGTGGCGGTCGGCGATGGCCAACACCGCGCGCAGCCGGTTCTCCACCTTCATCGGAAACAACCAGCGGACCCAGGGGAAGGAGCGGATCGAACCGGGGTTGACCGGAATCACCGACTCCCGTTCCAGGATCTCGAGTTGCCGGGGCTCCAGTTCGAGCAGCTCTTCTTCTCCGGTATCGAAACGCCCCGCCTCGTCGCCGATCCAGACCCGGGCGTCGGACAGATCCAGCGTCTCCTTGACCCGGCCGGTCAGCCGGTTCTTCAACCGGTCGAGATCGGTCTCGGCGCTGAGCTCCCGGGCCCAGTCGAGCAGGGTCGCGCGGTAGCTGTAGCGCTCGCGATAGAACGCACGGTCGACGCCGCTGCGCACCAGCCGACGCAACTGCGGGTAGGCCAGCACCGCGGCGAAGATGCCGACGTAGCGGGCGCCGCTCGCCGACAGCCACTCCATACCGTGCACCGCTTCCCGGGCGGCGGCGTAGGCGGCGAAGGTGAAGAACACGGCGGTGACTTCCGACAGGCCGTTGCGCAACAGCAGGTTCAGGTCGTACAGGCGGTAGCGGGCCAGCGCCGCGGTAAAGGTCGCCGGCGCGATCAACAGCGGCAGCACCGAGAGGAACGCGGCCCAACGAGGCAGCGGCGCCGCCGCGATGGAGAACGGAATCGCGTAGAGAGCGACGAAGGGGGCCAGCCCCGCGGTCAATCCCCACAGCAGCCAGCGGATCTGGCTGCGGTAGAGGGTCGACGAGGTACGGGTGTGGGCCCGGGCCAGCAGCACCATCGAGATCAGCACCGCGGCGCACAGCAGGAAGGTTTCCGCCCGCTCGCGCAGTTCGAGGGCGGCCACCGGATCGGCGAAACGGTAAGCGCCCCCCTGCCCCGCCGGCGAGAGCCAGACGTCCACGGCAAAGAGACAGGCGCTGGGCAGGTAGGCCAGCATCACCGCCAGACGCCCCGCCGACATCGAGCGGCGGGAAAGGGTCAGGGCAAAGTGCAGCAGCAGCGCCGGCGCCAGGGAACCGGCGATGACGTCGACCCAGTAGATCAACCAGTCCAGCGGGTCGGCCCGGCCGGTGTGGCTCAGCACGAACTGGGCAAACAGGCAGTAGGCCAGGCCGGCGTAGATCCGGCCGCCCCGCACGTTGGGCCAGCGCAGGCGGATGAACACCCCCGAGGCGAGGAACGCCACGCCGACCAGGGCCAGGTAGCCGTAGGGCTCGGGGCGCCCTTCCAGGGTCGGGGCCAGCACCGTGCGAATGATCTCGGAGCCGCGGAGCAATTCGAGGGTCGCGCCGTCGGCACGGTCCCAGGGAAGGCTGCCGGCGTCCAGAGCGCTGGGGGCGGCGGCCCCGTCGACCCGGATCAACACGTCTCCGGGCAGCACGCCCGAACGGGCGGCGGCGCCTTCGGGGTCGACCTCCAGGGCCAGCGGGCCCTCGGCGGCCTGGACCCAGGTGACGCCGGCGGAGGGCACGGGCGCGTCGAGGCGGCGGGCAAACGAGATGGCGCCCAGCACTCCCAGGAGGAGGGCCAGGATCATCGCCGCCGCTCGTGCGCCGCGCTTCTGGTGCGCCATGCGTCGCCTCTCCACCAAATCTCCTCCTGTTCGAACAGCAAACCCCGGGCCAGCCGGCCGGTGGCGCCGAGGGGCCGGAACAGGCCGGTTCCCGACCGGGGAGCCCGAACCTCGACCCAAAGTTTAGGATCAGCCGGTCAGCAGACCAAGCCTTTGGATCCAAGGGACCGGAAGTGCCAGCTTTTCTAGAGGCTTACGAGGGGAAGCGGCGGGTGTTTAGAAGATCACCGAAACGCCGGCGCTGACCTGATGGTTGGCGCTGGTCAACACCTGCTCGACCTGGACCGGCTCCTCCGGAGCATCCAGGGTCGCCGCCCGGGCCGCCACCAGCAGCCGCCAGGAGCCACCCCGCTCGCTGAGGCGCAGCAGGCTCTGGACGAGCCGGAACTCCAGGGACTCCTCGACCAGGGCCAGATCCTGCACCGCCTCGAGGCTGCGCTCGGAGACCTTGCGGTACTCCAGCACCACGTCGGTGCCGCTGGGGATGACCTGGATCGCCAGGCTGCCGTTGGTGAAGTCGAGGGCGTTGTCGCCGAGGATCTGGAAGGGCGCGGCGAAGGCGGAGAGCGCCTTGAGCGTCCCGGTCGCTTCGCCCCGGGCGAACTCGAAGGAGGCCCGGGTGGTGGTCCAGTCGTGTTCGATGCCGATGCCCGCGCGGCGCGAGGACGCGTCGCCGTTGCTGAGGAAGATCGGCTGGACGGCCGAGAGGTCTCCTCCGGCGGTGTCGAGCTGGGTCGGCTGGAAGGAGAAGGCTCCTTTGAGCCGGGTCGCCCGGGTCAGCGGAACCAGAACGTCCC
>CAZBZH010000078.1:0-11707 GCA_964496265.1 uncultured Acidobacteriota bacterium
CAGGGGGTGGCGACCGTGTTCCTCGCCCAGCTGTACGGGGTCGACCTGGGGCTGCCGTCCTATGTGCTCGTGGTGACGACCGCCGTCGCGGCCTCGATCGGCTCGCCCGCGACCCCCGGGGTGGGCATGGTGATCCTGGCGATGGTGCTCGGTTGGGCCTTCACCGAGCGGGGCACCGCGGAGGAGCTGGTGGGGGTCGATCCCTCGGTTCCCGAGTCCCTGGTCGAGCGCCTGGAACAGGCCCCGGGTTTGCGGGTGGTGCGCCTCGATTCGGCAGAGGACGCCGAGGCCCGGCTCGGGCGTGGGGCGATCGCGGTCTGGGTGGTGCACGGCGAGGACGGAGCCGCTCTGCGTCTCGATCCCGAACGTCCCGAGTCGGAACTGACCCGGTTGCGTATCGAGGAGGCGCTGGGTGAAGCTCCCGGACTGCCGGTGGTGAGCGTCTCCTCCCGCGGCGCGCGTTACATCGACTGGTTGTTCCCCGGGCTTCTGGGGATGAACCTGATGGGAACCGGGATCTGGGGGATCGGGTTCGCCATCGCCGACATGCGGCAGAAGAAACTGCTGCGCCGCTTCCTGGTGACCCCGATGCGCCGTTCCTCCTTCCTCGGTTCGTTCATCCTCTCCCGCGGCGTGTTTCTGTTCTTCGAACTGCTGATTCTCGTCGGCTTTGCCCTGGGCGTGCTCGGCGTGCCCCTGGCCGGATCCCTGGCGCTGTTCGCCTTGACCTGTCTCACCGGAACCCTGGCCTTCGCCGGGCTCGGCCTCCTGGTGGCCAGCCGCGCCGCCACCATCGAGGGGGTGTCGGGAATGATGAACTTCATCATGCTCCCGATGTGGCTGTTCTCCGGGGTGTTCTTCTCCTACGAGAAGTTCCCCACGGCGGTGTTGCCGGTGATCCGCCTGTTGCCGCTGACGGCGCTGAATGACGCCCTTCGGGGGGTGATGCTCGAGGGGCGGGGGATCGCCGGGGTGGCGACGGAGCTCGTCGTGCTCCTAGCGTGGGGTGTCATCACCTTCCTGTTGGCGTTACGGATCTTCCGCTGGGCCTGAGCCCCGGCACGGGAAGCGACGGGCATGGAAAAAGCCCCGCCGGATGGCGGGGCTTTTCCGTTTCGTTCGGTTGTCCGAAGGTCGTTACTGACTGACCTTGAACTCGGCGCGGCGGTTTTGACGCCAGGCCGATTCGCTGTGACCGGGATCGACCGGCCGTTCCTCGCCGTAGCTCTTGATCGTCATCCGATCGCGAGGCATGCCGAGGCCTTCGAGGTACTTGCGCACCGTTTCAGCGCGGCGCTGACCCAGGGCGATGTTGTACTCGATGGTGCCACGCTCATCGCAGTGGCCTTCGATGGTCAGCCGCGCCTGGGTGCAGGCGGACGATCCGACGGCCTGGGAGATGCTGTTGAGAGAACTCTTGGCATCGTCGGACAGGCGGTAGTCGTCGAAGTCGAAGTAGATGGTCATGCCACCCAGGTCGTTCTGCAGCGCCTCGCAAGCGGAGATACGCGGCAGCACGGTCAGGCCGGCGTCCGAGAGCATCTCGGCCACGACTTCTCCGTCGGCGTTCATCACCAGCGCCTGGATCCGGTAGCTGCCCGGAGGCAGGTTCTCGGGGATCACGCCGGAACCGGTGAAGCGGTCCCCGCCGGCAGCGGTCAGTTCCCGCTCCCAGTCGGTTTCCATCACCCGCACGACCATCTTTCCACCCTCGGGGACAGCCCCGCGGGCGGAGACACTGAGCGTGTCGCCGGGCTTCAGGCCGTCACCGCCGTTGTGGGTCAAGCCGAGAATGCTGCCCGTCACGGGGATCGTCGCCTCGAGATCCATCGAGATCTGTTCCGGCGCGGCCTCGGCCGCGGTGCGGGTGACCTCTTTCTTGCCACCGCAACCGACCGCAATCATCGTGAGCACCAGCAGGCCGGCCAAGAGCAGAGCCATGCGGCGCACGTTCGTGTGCTTCATTTCAGAAACCCCCCGGGGCGCTTTAGTTCAGCGGTTTCTATGCGTACGGATTACGGCGCCGACGGCGACGCGTTGTTGTCGTCGTCATCGTCGTCGGTGGCCAGCGCGATCACCGCGATGCTACCGGCGACGATACCGATGATGCCGCCCGGCTTCTTGTACCAGGGCTTCACCGAGGTGGTGGCGCCCGAAGAAGACGAGGAGGACGACGAGGAACTCGCCGACGAGCTCTTGCTCGACGAGGAGGAACTCGACGACTTGGCGGGTTTTTCATCGGCGGCCGCGCCCTGCACGAACAGGACGTCGGGCAGGCGGTAGGACCCGGAGACACGCACCGGCAGCGGCGGGTTGGCCTGGACCTGCAGACGGGTGCCGTCGGGGGTGATCGCCTCGACGATGCGGTAACGCGGGCCCGCCGGAACGTCGAGGGCGTATTCGCCGGCCGACGAGGAGGCGGAACTCACGTAATTCTTGCCGCTCGCAATGTCTTGCACCACGACCTTGAAGCCGGATGCGGGGTTGCCCGAAGGATCGAGCAGGGTGCCCTGCAGGGAGGCCATCTCCTGGGCGCTGATCGGGGCAGCGGCGAAGACGAGGCTCATCGCCATCACCAGGGCCACCACACTCTTGCCGCCTCGACGGCTCATCCATGAACGATTCATGTGCTGATCTCCCAAAGGGATCTGTTGAAAATCTTGAGAATAGCTACGTGATTTCCAGCGAACTCATTAGAGTGGTAAAGGTTAGGGAATGTCAAGGCAGATTTCAAGTGAAGGGGACAGCGCAACTCGCTTGTTGCGTTGTGATTTTCGAGGAATCGCGATTACAGTTTCGCCGCATCCGGAGAGGCGTTCGATCCGCGTCGGTGTCCGGCGTCCCGAGGGGCAAAAGTGAGGGCCCGTGTCTCATGTCGCTCCTTGTGTGATTAGATGGGGCGGTCCCGGATCGACGGCTCGAAACCTTGACCGCGAGAACTCGACCGATCACGTTAGGGGATAGCGGTAATTTCGCCGCTTTTCATTCGACGAAGATGATCGGAAGCGCGTTCAAACGCGGGAGGCAAGCCCCAGAATGTCCGTGATCGATGTCGAAACGCTGCTGCAGCCCCTGGCCGATGACCAGCCCTGCGGCGAAGACCTGGAATACGATCCTGTATTCGGCGCCCTCGACCGGGCCGCTCAGGGAACCCCCGAGCGGCAGATGGGCGACGAGGTGGTTCCGGCGGAACCGCCGGATTGGAAAGAGGTCAAGAAACTGTCCCTGGACCTTCTCGGTCGAACCCGGGACCTGCGGGTCGCTACCCGGCTGGCTCAGGCGCTGGTGAATACCGACGGCCTTCCCGGCCTGGCGTCCGGGCTCGAGTTGCTCAACGGTCTGTGCGAACGCCACTGGGAAAAGGTGCACCCCCAGCTCGATCCCGACGACGACAACGACCCCACGATGCGGGTCAACACCCTGGCCGAACTCGCAGGCACGACCGGCATGGTCGCCGATATCCGCCGGGCGCCACTGGTCGAGTCCCGGGCCCTGGGCCGCTTCGGTCTGAACGACATCGAAATCGCCACCGGCCGGATCCCCGCGCCCGAAGGGGTCGAAAACTTGCCGGAAACCGCGTCGATTGACGCCGCTTTTCTTGACGGCGACCTGGAGCGGCTTCAGGAGCTGTCCGAAGCCGCCGGTCGCGCCAGCGTCGCGGCCACGGGGATCGATACCTATCTGACCGGCCTGCTCGGAGCCAACTCTCCGGACCTGGCCGCGTTGGTGCAGGCGACCAAGGGAGCCCAGAACGCCCTGGCCGAGCAATTGGCCCGCAGAGGTGTCGGCGAGGCGCCGGCCGCCGAGGGTGGGGCCGAGGCCGCTGCCGGTGCTGCCGGCGGGGAGGCCGCCGCCGCGATCAGCGGCGCGGTCAACACGCGGGAGGACGTCATCCGCGTGCTCGACAAGGCGATTGATTATTTTGCCCGTCATGAGCCGTCCAGTCCGGTGCCGCTGTTGCTGCGCCGGGCGAAACGACTCGTCTCCAAGGACTTCCTCGAGATTCTCCGGGATATGGCGCCCGATGGGGTGAACCAGGCCGAGGTGATCGCCGGGGCGGAGCGTGAGGAGTAGGCGGGATGAAGGCAGTCTTATACGTGTCGCGTCGGCGGCCGCGGGCCACAGGCCAGGAGCCGTTCCGAAAACAGGAGGTGTGCTGTGGCGAAGAGTAGCAGCCAGAAATTCATTGCCCGCAACCGGGCCCCGCGTGTGCAGATCGAGTACGACGTCGAGGTCTACGGCGCCGAGAAAAAGGTGCAGTTGCCCTTCGTCATGGGTGTGATGGCCGACCTCTCCGGCAAGCCCGACGAGCCGCTGGCTCCCGTGGCCGACCGGAAGTTCCTCGAGATCGACGTCGACAACTTCGACGACCGGCTCAAGGCGACCAAGCCCCGAGTGGCGTTCCAGGTGCCCAACACCCTGACCGGAGAGGGCAATCTGGCGGTCGATATCACCTTCGAGAGCATGGACGACTTCTCGCCCGCCGCGGTTGCCCGCAAGGTCGAGGGGCTCAATCAGTTGCTCCAGGCCCGGACCCAGCTCAAGAACCTGGTGACCTACATGGACGGCAAGACCGGTGCCGAGGAGCTGATCGCCAAGGCGCTTCAGGACAACAACCTGATGCAGGCCCTGGGCTCGTCCGAGAACCCGGACAAGGCGGAGGAATAGGCGACGATGGCTGAAGAACAGAAAGACGCCCAGGGTCAGGCAGCGGAGACGATCGAGGTCAACGAGTTTTCCTCGCTCCTGACCAAGGAGTTCAAGCCGAAGACCGACCGGGCTCAGAAAGAGGTCGAGAACGCGGTCCAGACCCTGGCCGAACAGGTGCTGGCCCACGCCAACATCGTCTCCGACGATGCCATCGCCACCATCGAGGCGATCGTGGCGGAGATCGACCGCAAGCTGACCGAGCAGGTCAACATGATCCTCCATCACGAGGACTTCCAGAAGCTCGAAGGGTCCTGGCGCGGGTTGCACCACCTGGTGAACAACACCGAGACCGACGAGATGCTGAAGATCCGCGTGTTCAACATCTCGAAGAAGGATCTGCACAAGACCCTCAAGAAGTTCAAGGGCACCGCCTGGGATCAGAGCCCGATCTTCAAGAAGATCTACGAGGAAGAGTACGGCCAGTTCGGCGGAGAGCCTTACGGTTGCCTGGTCGGGGACTACTACTTCGACCACAGTCCCCAGGATGTCGAACTGCTGAGCGGGATGGCCCAGGTTTCCGCCGCGGGGCACACGCCGTTCATCTCGGCCACGTCGCCGACGGTGATGCAGATGGATTCCTGGCAGGAGCTGGCCAACCCCCGCGACCTGACCAAGATCTTCGGCACGCCGGAGTACGCCGCCTGGCGTTCCCTGCGTGAGTCCGAGGACTCCCGCTATATCGGCCTGGCGATGCCGCGCTTCCTGGCGCGCTTGCCCTACGGCTCCAAGACCGATCCGGTCGAGGAGTTCGACTTCGAGGAGGATGTCGAGGGCGCCGATCACCAGAAGTACACCTGGGCCAACGCGGCCTACGCCATGGCGGTCAACATCAACCGCTCGTTCAAGATGTACGGCTGGTGCTCGCGGATTCGCGGCATCGAGTCCGGTGGCGCGGTCGAGGGGCTGCCCACCCACACCTTCCCCACCGACGACGGCGGGGTGGACATGAAATGCCCGACCGAGATCGCCATCAGCGATCGCCGCGAGGCGGAGCTGGCGAAGAACGGCTTCATGCCGCTGATCCACAAGAAGAACTCGGATTTCGCCGCCTTCATCGGCGCCCAGTCCCTACAGAAACCGGCGGAGTACGACGACGCCGACGCGACCGCCAACGCCAATCTGGCCGCGCGGCTGCCGTACCTGTTCGCCACCTGCCGCTTCGCCCACTACCTGAAGTGCATCGTCCGTGACAAGGTCGGTTCCTTCAAGGAACGTGAAGACGTGCAGAAGTGGCTGCAGAACTGGGTGATGAACTACGTCGACGGCGACCCGGCGCACTCGAGCGAGGAGACCAAGGCGCGCAAGCCCCTGGCCGCCGCCGAGGTGGTCGTCGAGGAGGATCCGAGCAACCCGGGCTACTACAGCTCGAAGTTCTTCCTGAGACCGCACTATCAACTCGAGGGACTGACGGTGTCGCTGCGACTGGTGTCGAAGCTTCCGTCGGCCAAGGCCGGCTAGAACTAGCCAACTGTTTCCTTTTTCCCGGTCGTTGAGTGGACACAATAAGGAGTGACGTCCATGGCTGTTGACATGTTCCTGAAGCTGGGGGACATCAAGGGGGAATCCCGCGACAAGTCCCACAAGGATGAGATTGATCTGCTGGCCTGGAGCTGGGGCATGAGCCAATCCGGCACCATGCACTCCGGCGGCGGCGGCGGTGCCGGCAAGGTGAGCATCCAGGACATCGCCTGCACCAAGTGGGTCGACAAGTCCTCGGCGAACCTGCTGTCCGCCTGCAGCACCGGCAAGCACTACCCCGAGGCGGTGCTGACCGTGCGCAAGGCGGGTGAGAACCCGATCGAATACATCAAGGTGACCATGGCCAACGTGCTCGTCTCGAGCGTGCAGGCCGCGGGCGGTGGCGGTGACGACAAGGTCTCCGAGACCGTGACCCTGAACTTCGAGAAGGTCAAGATGGAGTATGCCCCGCAGAAGGATGACGGTAGCGCCGACGCTGCCGTGACCTACGGCTGGAACATCTCCGAAAACTCTGCCTGGTAGTTCGCGACGTCTCAATCGGTGCCGGGCCGTCCGTGCGGTCCGGCACCGCCCCATGTTTCGTTCCGAGGAGCCTCATGCTGGCAGACGAGAAGCTTCGCGAGGGCAACCTCGACGAAGCCCTGGCCGCGTTGAAGGACGAGGTTCGAAAGAACCCGGCCAACTCCAAGTACCGCGTGTTCCTGTTCCAGCTCCAGTCGGTGCTGGGGGACTGGGAGCGCGCGATGACCCAACTCAAGGTGCTGGGAGATCTGGATTCCGGCACCCTGACCATGGTCCAGATGTACCGGGAGGCGCTGAAGTGCGAGGCGCTCCGGGCCGAGATCTTCGCGGGTAAACGATCCCCGCTGATCTTCGGCGAACCCGAGGAGTGGATCGCCTGGATGATCCAGGCGCTTCAGGCCGACGGGGAGGGCCGTCCCGAGCAGGCGGCCGAGTTGAGAGCCAAGGCGCTGGAACAGGCGCCGGCGACCTCGGGCCAGGTGGGCGATCAAACCTTCGAGTGGATCGCCGATGCCGATTCCCGTCTCGGGCCCCTGCTCGAAGTGGTGATCTTCGGCCGCTACTACTGGGTCCCGTTCCATCGCATTCGCGAGATTCAGATCGAGGAGCCCGCGGACCTGCGGGATTTCGTCTGGACCCCCGCAATGTTCACCTGGGCCAACGCCGGGGAGGCCGTCGGGTTGATCCCGACCCGCTATCCCGGCTCCGAGCGCTCCGCCGACGGCGCCGTGCGTCTGGCCCGGCGCACCGAGTGGATCGAACAGGGGCCAGACACCTACCACGGGTTGGGCCAACGGATGTTCGCCACCGACGGCGGAGATCTCCCGCTGCTCGAGACCCGGGCGGTGCGTCTGGATGTCGAAGCGGAGGCCGCGTCAGGTTCCGAAATCACGGAGTCCTGACCCATGGCCCGTGCTCGTGTGCTCAAGGGAGACCGGCTCCAGCCGTCGTTGCTCGACCGGCTGACCGACGACGCTCCCGAGACCAAGAGCGAACCCCGGGAACGCCAGCTGCTCACCGCGCAGAAGCTGCGCCGTGCGGTGTTGCGCGATCTCTCCTGGTTGCTCAATACCGACAGCCTGCAGGCGGATGTCGATCTCGATGACTACCCGGAGGTCGGCGGATCGGTGCTCAACTTCGGCATGAGGGATCTCTCGGGGGTCACCGCGGCCGACATAGATGCCAAGGGCCTGGAGAAACGCATTCGCCAGGTCATTCGCGATTTCGAACCCCGGCTGGACCGCAACTCGGTAAAGGTGCGGGTCGTGATGCGCGAGGGGACCTACAACAAGAACGCGGTCGGCTTCGAGATCGAGGCCCTGCTGTGGGGCGATCCGGCGCCGAGCGAATTGCTGCTACGCACCGACGTCGATCTCGAGAGCGGCAACGTGACCATCGAGGAACATAGCGCCACATGAACCCCCGCCTGCTCAAGTACTACAACCGCGAGCTACAGCATCTGCGCGAGATGGGGGCGGAGTTCGCGAAGGAGTACCCCAAGGTCGCGGGCCGGCTGAGTCTCGAGGAGTTCGAGTGCGCCGACCCCTATGTCGAGCGGCTGCTGGAGGGTTTCGGCTTCCTGGCGGCGCGGATCCAGCTCAAGCTGGATGCGGAGTTTCCCCAGTTCACCCAGCACCTGCTGGAGATGGTCTACCCGGACTACCTCAGTCCGACGCCGTCGATGACCGTGGTGCAGCTCAACCCGGACCCCAGCGAAGGGTCGTTGGCCGAGGGCTTCGAGGTGCCTCGCGGCACCATGTTGCGCAGCCAGCTGGGCAAGGGAGAGCAAACCGCCTGCGACTTCCGCACGGCCCACGACGTGACCCTGTGGCCGGTGACCCTGGATGAGGTCCGCTACTTCACCTACTCGGGGGACATCGCCAGTCTCGATGTGCCCGGGAAGCAGCGGGCGAAGTCCGGAATCCGATTCCGGCTGAAGACCACCGGCGGCCTGAGTTTCGACAAGCTGGCCCTGGACCGGCTGACCCTCTATCTGCGCGGCATCGACGAGTTGCCGATGCAGATCTACGAACGCCTGTTCGCCAACCGGGTCGCGATGCTTGCCGTGCCCCCCAAGACGCCGGCGCCCTGGCATGAGGTCATCGAGGGGCCGGGCATCGGACAGGTCGGCTTCGATGACGAGCAGTCGCTGCTTCCGGGTGGGCCCCGCTCGTTTCACGGGCACCGCCTGGTACACGAGTACTTCGCGTTCCCCCAGCGGTTCATGTTCGTCGAGCTGGGCGGCCTGGCGCCGGCGGTTCGGCGCTGCACCGGCGACACCCTGGACGTGGTGGTGCTGCTGGATCGTAACGACTCGTTCCTCGAGAACGCCATCGATGCTTCCCAGTTCTCGCTGTTCTGCACCCCGGCGGTCAACCTGTTCGAGAAACGCTGCGACCGCATCCATCTGACCGAGCGGCAGAACGATTATCACGTGGTGCCGGACCGGACCCGTGCCCTGGACTACGAGGTCTACCGGGTCGAGGAGGTGGTCGGCTACGGCGCCGGGAGCGAGGCCCGGCAAGAGTTCCTGCCGTTCTATTCCGCCGACGCCCTGAGCGGTCTGGACGAACGTCACGCGTACTACTCCGTGCAGCGTGAGCCGCGAGTGGTTTCGAGCAAGCAGCGGCGCCACGGCGCCCGCTCGGGCTATCTCGGCAGCGAGCTGTTCGTCTCGCTGGTGGACGGGAAACAGGCGCCCTACCGCAGCGATCTCAAACAACTCGCCGTCTCGGCGCTGTGCTCCAACCGGGATCTACCGCTGTTGATGTCGACCGGTCGAGGGCGCACCGACTTCACCCTGGACTCGGGTGCGCCGGTGGAGTCGATTCGCTGCGTGTCCGGTCCGACCAAGCCCCGACCCTCGTGGGTCGAGGGGGATGTGACCTGGCGGTTGATCAGCCACCTCTCGTTGAATTATCTGTCGATGATCGAGAGCGAGCCCGAGGCCAACGCCCGGGCCATCCGCGAGCTGTTGAGCCTCTACGGCGAGGTCAGCGAGGCCACGACCCGCAAGCAGATCGAAGGGGTGGTCGCCCTGGAATCGAACGGGGTCGTGCGCCGCATGCCGGTTCCCGGTCCGCTCTCCTTCGGCCGCGGACTGGGGATCGAGTTGACCCTGGATGAGTCGGCGTTCGAGGGCACCGGAGTGTTCCTGCTGGGGGCGGTGCTCGAGCAGTTCTTCGCCCGCTACGTTTCGCTCAACAGCTTCACCGAGACGACGATCCGTTCCCGGGATCGGGGTGAGGTGATGCGATGGCCCGTACGGGCGGGCCGGCGGCACCTGCTGTGAGCCGCATGGAACAACTGGCGCGTGAGCCCTGGGCGTTCGACTTCTATCGGGCGATGCGCCTGCTGGAGTGTGCGTTCTCCGACAGGCCCCGGGTCGGGCAGGCGTTCCGCGCGTCCGACGAGCCGGTGCGGCTGGGGCAGGAGCCCTCGATGGCCTTCGCGCCGTCGACCCTCTCCGAGTACCGCCGGGGCGCCGAGGGAGAACCGGACCGCATGGCGGTGCTCTTCTTCGGCCTGTTCGGGCCCAACGGACCGCTTCCCCTGCACCTGACCGAGTACGCCCGGGACCGGATCCGTAACTCCGACGATCCGACCTTCGCCCGCTTCGTCGATGTGTTCCATCACCGGCTGCTCTCGCTGTTCTATCGCGCCTGGGCCAACGGCCGCCCCGAGGTCTGGTTCGACCGCGCCGAGGGGGACCGCTTCTCCGTCTACTGCGGTTCCCTGCTGGGTGTCGGCACACCGGGAGTGCGGGGCCGGGACGCGATGCCCGATGTGGCGAAGCAGCACTATGCCGGGCATCTCGGCCGGGCCACCCGCACCGCCGAGGGGTTGGAGTCGATTCTCTCCGACTACTTCAAGCGTTCGGTGCGGCTCGAGACCTTCGTCGGGCAGTGGGTGATGCTTCCCGATCAGAGCCGCTGGCGGCTGGGCGACAGCCCGGAGACCGGGACCCTGGGGCAATCGATCGCGGTGGGACGCCGCATCTGGGATTGCCAGCAGAAATTTCGCATCGTCGTCGGCCCGCTGGATCTGGAGTCCTACCGGGGGCTGCTCCCCGGCGGAAAGGAACTGACCCAGCTGGTGGCGGTGGTCCGCAACTACGTCGGCGATGAACTCGAATGGGATGTGCGCCTGATCCTACGGGGCGATGAGGTGCCGGGCATGCGGCTCGGGCACCGGGGGCGGCTGGGCTGGTCGACCTGGGTCCAGAGTGGCCAGGCGAGCCACGACGCCGACGAGCTTGTGTTGAATCCGTTGTCGAAGGAGGCCGGGAGATGAGCGAGATCAGTCGCGTCGCGTTGTTCGGCAAGTTGAATCCGATCGGCTACAAGGCGATCGAGAGCGCGACGGTGTTCTGCAAGATGCGGGGCAACCCCTACGTCGAGCTGGTGCACTGGCTGCATCAGATTTTCGAGCTGCCGGACTCGGATGTCCATCGGATCGCCCGGCACTTCGGGCTCGAGCCCTCCAGGCTGGCCGGCGACATGACCGAGGCGCTGGATCGGCTGCCCCGGGGTTCCACCGCCGTATCGGACCTCTCGTCCCACGTCGAGGAAGCGGTGGAACGGGGTTGGGTCTACGGCACCCTGATGTTCGGCGAGTCCCAGGTACGGACCGGCCATCTGATCGTCGGGGTGCTCAAGACTCGCGGCTTGCGCAACGCCTTGATGGCGGTCTCGAAGGAGTTCGACAAGATCAAGGTCGATACCCTGGTCGACGATCTGGCCTCGATCGTCAGCGCATCGCCGGAGGAATCGATGACCTCCCAGGACGGTTCCCGGCTGGGAGCCGGCGGGGCCGCTGCCGCTGGGGAGGGTGGGGCCGCGCCCGCTGCCATGGGCAAGCAGGAGGCGCTGGCTCAGTTCTCCGTCGACCTGACCGAGCGGGCCCGCAAGGGGGAGATCGACCCG
The DNA here is from genome assembly GCA_964496265.1 of uncultured Acidobacteriota bacterium. Lineage (GTDB taxonomy): Bacteria > Acidobacteriota > Polarisedimenticolia > Polarisedimenticolales > Polarisedimenticolaceae > Mor1. The sequence continues at coordinate 11,637 of CAZBZH010000078.1, forward strand.
ATCGTCGGCCGGGACGACGAGATGCGGCAGATCGTCGACGTCCTGATGCGGCGCCGCCAGAACAACCCGCT
>CAZBZH010000079.1:0-11657 GCA_964496265.1 uncultured Acidobacteriota bacterium
CTCATAACCCAAAGGTCGCAGGTTCAAATCCTGCCCCCGCTACCAACCTTGACAAGTAGGATTCCAAACGCGCTCAGTCGGCGTCTATCTGCTCGTGGGCTCGCAGCAACCGCTCGAAGCGCGGGTCCTCCCGCAGCGGGTCGAACTCTCCCGATGCCCGTAGGTAGGGGACGCTGATCACCGAACCGTGTCCATTCTCGAGCAGCGACTCCAGGGTGGCCAGCGCGTTGTCCCCATCGCCGAGCCGCAGGTAGATCCGCATCAGGTCGTATTCGATGTGGGGGCCGTGGAACGCGTCGAGAGATGAGGGATAGAGCGCGACCGCGCGGCGGCCGGCGGCGACCGCTTCCTCGCGACGTTTCAGTCCCGCAAGGGCCAGCCCGCGGGCCACGTGGACCCGGGCGTCGTCGGCCCGGAGCACCAGGCTGCGGTCGAGTTCGGCCAGGGCGTCCTCGTAGGCGGTACGCGCCTCCTCCGCTTCGCCCAGCGCCTCGAGGGCGGTCGCCAGCAGCAGATTGCGGGGCCGGTGCAGGGTGGTGTGCTCGAGGGTCTCCCGTTGGATCGCCCGGGCAAAGTCGGCGGCGGCCCGGTAGCGGCGGTCCATCATGCGCAGCTTGAAGCCGGAGTAGGTCACGATCGGATTGTTGTTCGGAGGCGCCTGGCCGAGCACCGCAAGGGCCCGGGGCAGGTCCCCCTCCATCTGGAATACCAGAGCTTTCAGCGCGTAGGGAGCGGGGTCGTCGGGGCGCAGGGAGATCGCTCGATCGAACCAGCTCTCGGCCAGGCGATGGCGGCCCAGGCAGATGTAGGTCACGCCGAGATCCCACGCCGCGTCGGGAGCCCTGGGGTTGAGCCGGAAGCCGAGCTCCTGCTGGCGCGCCGCCTCCTCGAATTCCCCCCGGCGGCGTTGGATCGCGCCGATGCTCTGGTGGACCACCGGGCTATTGGGGAGACCGAGGGCCGCCTGGGACAGCTCGATCAGGGCCGCCTCGTAGTCCCGATAACAGCGGTAGCGAAACAGACCGCGGGCAAGCCGGGCCTCGGGTAGGGTCGGGTCCAGCTCCATCGCCCGCTCCACCGCTGCGCGAGCCAGCTCCCGGCGGGCCTCGGTAGTGTCGTAGCGCAGGTGATAGAACCAGGAGTGCTCGTCGGCAAGGGCGGCCCAGGCCAGGGCGAAGTCCGGGTCCAGGGCGACCGCCTGCTGGAGCAGCGCCAGGGTTTCCTGGATGTTCTCCGGGGAGTAGGCGCTGCTCGCCGCCCGGCTCTCGATGCCACGCCGGTAGGCCTCGTAGGCCTCCAGATTCTCCGTGGGCAATCCGCTGACCCGCTCCTGTTCCTGGGGGGTCAACTGCAGGTCCAGTTTGGACAGCACCTGCTCGGCGATGCGGGACTGGACGGCGATGATCTGCTCCAGGGTCTCGTCGTAGTTCTGGCTCCACAGTTGGCGGTCCTCGGAAACGCGGATCAACGAGGGGGTGACCCGCACGGCGCCGCCGCCGGCCCAGCGCACGGTGCCGTCGAGCACGTAGTCGACGCCGAGCTCCTCGCCGATCTGCGCCATGGTCTTGCCTTCCCGGGCGTAGCCCACGGCACTGGCCCGGGAGATCACGCCGATGGAGCCGACGCCGGCCAGCCGGCTGCTGATCTCCTCGGCGACCCCGGCGGCGAAGTAGGCGTCTCCCACGTCTCCGAGATTCTCGAAGGGGAACACGACGATCATGGCGCGGTCCTCCCGTTCGGGCGCCTTCGCCGCGAGGGGATCGCTCTCACCGGAGTCGATAAGCCCGACCCACCAGGCCGCCCCGAACAGGGCGACCAGCGCCAGGATCGCCGCCCCGGCAAACAGCCAGGGCCGCGGCGCCGGTTGCGTCGCGGTCATCCCACCGCTGCGCTCGCCGGAGATCTCGCTCCCGGCGTCGTCCAGGGCGCGGCGGAGCGCCGCCGCCGTCTCGAACCGCTCGTCGGGGGACTTCATCATGCAGCGCTGCACGATGTCGCTGAGCTGTCCCGGCAGCTCCGGACGCAGGCTGCTCAGCGAGGGGGGCTCGTCCCGCAGAATGGCGGAGACGGTGTCTGCCGGGGTGCGGCCGCTGAAGGGCAATGCGCCGCTGGCCATCTGATGCAGCAGCACCCCGAAGGAGTAGATGTCCGAGCGGTGGTCGAGGCTCTGGCCCCGTGCCTGCTCCGGAGACATATAGGGCACGGTGCCCAGCACCGTGCCGGCGCGGGTGACCGGCGCGATCCGCGTGCTGTCGGTGCTGTCCAGGGACTCGGCAGCGGACGGGTCGGCGGCATCGAGCTTGGCCAGGCCTAAATCCAACACCTTGACCGTGCCGTCGGCGCCGACCATCACGTTGGCCGGCTTGAGATCGCGATGGATCACACCCTGGTCATGGGCGGCCGCCAGGGCGTCGGCGATCGGTTCGGCAAAGGCGATCAGTTCGCCGAGGGGCAGCCCTCCGCCGGGAATGCGCTCGTTGAGCGGGGTTCCCTGGACCAGCTCCATGGTAATGAAGCGCAGGCTTTCCCCCCGGGGGCCGTCGGCCTGCTCGACCGAGAAGATCGTGACGATGTTGGGGTGGTTCAGGCGGGCCAGGGTCTTGGCCTCCTGTTCCAGCCGGCGCAGCTGTTCCGGGTCCTCGCTGACCTCCTGGGGCAGCACCTTGACCGCGACCTCCCGCTCCAGGGTCGTGTCCAGGGCCCGCCAGACCACGCCCATGCCGCCGGCGCCGATTCGGTCGAGCAGCCGATAGTGGGCCAGATGCTGTCCTGCCTCGAGCGGCATCCTCGTCTCTCCTGGAGAACCACCGGCCGTCCCGCAACGGCAACGGCCGGGAAGGGGAGATGATACGGGACGGGGAGCGGTTATGGGATACTCGGCCCAAAGGGTGGCCCCGTCGGAGTCGACCATGTCCCCAGCGAAACAACCATGGGACGTGCCGGGTACGGTCTTGCGCGTGATGGCCACGGCAACCCCGCCGCTCGTCTTCTATCTGGTCTACTCCTTCGAGAAGTATTTCTACGAGGCGGCCCGGATCAACAACTACCCGCTCAGCCTCGGGCGCTTCGCCGAGAGACCGCTGGACGCTCTGGCCTTCTCCGACCTGGCGGCGCGGATCGGCTTTCACGGCGCCGGCACCGCGTTCGCGCTGGCATGGGTTGTGGCATTGGGGGTGCCACTGCTGGTGTTGGTGCGCGCGGCCCCGACGGAACGGGGGTACGGCGCCGGCTTCCTGGGGTTCTGGAGCGTGTGCGCGGCGGGGCTCGGCGGTTGGCTGGGACAGGGGAGTCGCGAGGACCCGCTCTCGATCCCCCCGCTGATGCCACCCTTCGAGCATCTGGCCGGCCCGGCGGTCGATGCCGAGCTTCGACTTCGCGGATTCGTCGAGTTGTTCGGCGGCTTCACGGCGTTGTCGCTGGCGGCGGCGGGTGCCTTGACCGTCTGCGCCATGGGGCTGCTCTGGCGGGTGGCCGCGCCGTTCCCCGGGAGCCCCGCGGCGGAGGAGTCCGCCTGGATCGGAGCCCGGGCCCGGGACGCGCGCATGCTGCTCTACGCCGGTGCGGGAGTCCTGGTCACGGCGGTGTTGCTCAGCGGGGCATGCCACCGGCTTCCGCTTCCCTATCTCGAGGAGGCGGTGCGCTCGGGGTACCGCCAGGCCGCCGATGCGGAGCGGCTGCTGACCGGCACGATCTGGTCGTTCTATCTGGTGGGCATCTACGTGCCGGCCTCGCTGATGATCCATCGCAGAGCCCGGCGGTTGGCCCGGCATGCGTTGGGGTCGGAAGAACCTGCCGAGACCCGGGCCTTTCTCGAGAAGCTCGGGGTCGGCGCGGGACCGGTGCGCGGATTGAAGGACCTGCTGGCTTTGCTGGGCCCGCTGCTCGCCGGGTCTCCCGCCCTCGATCTGCTGGGCTCGTTCATCGGGTAGGGGGTGGGGCTTGACCCAAGGCGGCCCCTTTGGCATCCTCCGCCCACGGGCGCCCGGTCCGCGCCCAACCTCTTCGGCCTTCTCCCGGCGAAGGTCCTCGCGAGGCAAAGGGGGGCACACTCCCGGATCGGTTGTCACGCACCTTCGGGATGCCGTGTCGCACGTTGCCGGGAGACGGGTGTCGCGGTGTGCTCGAAGGAGAACGTGATGCCGACCCAGAAGGACCTCAAACGCATCATCCGCAAACGTATGGAGAAGACCGGGGAGTCCTATACCGCGGCTCGTGCCCGCATCCTGGCCAAGGGAGGGCCGCCCGCCGAGGATTTTCCCGAGATCGCCGGAATGAGCGACCGCGCGGTCGCCGCCAAGACCGGCAAGACCTGGGTGCAGTGGGTCCGCGCCCTCAACGAGCAGGGCGCGGACAAGATGACCCACACCGAGATCGCAAGGAGTGTCCGGGAAGTATTCGGTGCCGGCGCGTGGTGGGCCCAGACCGTCGCCGTCGGCTACGGGCGCATTCGAGGGCTGCGAGAGATCGGTCAGGGATGCGACGGCGACTTCAAGGCGAGCAAGAGCAAGACCTTCAAGGTGCCGGTCGAACGGTTGTACCACGCGTTCAGCAGCAAGCGGGTCCGTGAGCGATGGCTCGGCGGAGCCTCGCTTCGGATCCGAACCTCGACGGTCAACCGGTCGATGCGCATCACCTGGGAGGATGGGACCTGGGTCCATGCCTGGTTTACCGACAAGGGGCCGGAGAAGAGCCAGGTCGCGATCCAGCACGAGAAGCTGGCCGACCGGGCGGACATCGACCGGCGCAAGGCCTTCTGGGCCGAGCGCTTCGCGGTGCTGGAAAAGAGCCTGTAGCCGATCCTGCTGCCGGGCTCCCGGTGGGTCCGGCAGCAGGCTGCTTCGGCGGTACAGACACTCCGAGAATGGCTCGAACAGCGCGATCGTTCTGGCGCCTCCACAGCGGACGGGGGACCATGGTCACAGGCGGGAGCCCCTCAGCGGGGACACCTGAGGCGAGGCGCCGCCGGGGAGGTTGCGAGCCATGGCTGAAGTCGTCCGTCGGGTGGGGAGCGTCGAGGAACTGGAAGCGCTCTACGATGCGCCGTCCTCCCGGGCGCTGGCCAAGGAACTGTCCGAGCTCTCCGAGCACTACCGGGCCTTCGTCGAGAAGGCGCCCTTCGTCCTGGTGGCGACCTCGGGCTCCCAGGGCCTCGACTGTTCGCCGCGGGGGGACGCGCCCGGGTTCGTGCAGGTGGTCGATTCCCGAACCCTGATTCTCCCGGATCGACGGGGCAACAACCGTCTGGACACCCTGCGCAACCTGGTCGAGGACGAGCGGGTGTCCCTGCTGTTCCTGATTCCGGGGGTCGGGGAGACCCTGCGGGTCAACGGCCGGGCCGCCATCGAGGCGGATCCCGATGTCTGTGCCGCCCACGCGGTCCAGGGCAAGGTCCCGCGGACCCTGCTGGTGGTCACCATCGAGCGGGTTTACTTCCAGTGTCAGAAGGCGCTGGTACGCAGCCGGCTGTGGGATCCGGACTCCCGCATCGACCGCGGGGAGTTACCCACGGCGGGTCAGATGGCCGAGCACGTGACCCAGGGCGAGGTGGACGGGGCGGCTTACGACCGGGACTATCCCGAGCACATGAAGCGCACGATCTACTGAGCGCCGGCCGGGCTGCTCAATGCTGGAACAGCCGCCGGTACCAGGGCACACCCTGGTCCTTGAGGCGCTGCTGCTCCTGATCCCGTTGGAGCTTGTCCAGGAACGCGGCGCCGTCCTTGGCGTGGCAGTCCTTGTACTTCTTGCTGCTGCCGCAGGGGCAAGGGCCGTTGCGTTTGACCTTCATCGTGCGATAGGTCGGGACCGAGTCGGTCATCCGACGCATTTCTTTCGAACCCATCTTGGGGCCGGTACCACCCATGATGTCTCTCCCACCGGTTCGATGACCGGCTGTTGCGCCCAGCGCTGTCGAGTCTGGCGCGATCGAGTCTGGCGCGATCGAGCCTAGAGCCCGGCGACCGGGTCGGGGCTCTCGAATACCGACGCGGGCAGGTCGTCGTGGACCGCGATCTGCCAGTCACGATCCTGGCCGTGGACGGTGGCGATCTGCACCTCGCCGAAGGTCTGCCAACCGGTCCAGGGCAGGGTGTATCCCGGCTCCTCGTCGGAGGCGTTGGCGAAGAAGGACCACTGCTCGACCAGGCCGGTGTCCCTGGCGACGAACACGTGATAGCGGTTCTGCGGCGTGTAGCCGACGCTGTCGAAGGTCAGCTCCAGCACGTCCGACGCGCGGCCGTCCTGCATCTCCTGCTCGCCGGCGTACTTGAGAGTCACTCCGGGATCGAGCAGCTTGAACGGCATGATCAGCCAGTAGGAGTCATTGACCCACATCTGGCGGGCACCGTCGACCGCGGCCGTCAGCGCCTCGGGGTCGGTGACCTCTTCGCCGCCCTGCCAGGCGCGGCCTTGCTTGTCCTGGATGTTGACCAGGAACAGGAACTCGTTCCCGTCACGACCCTTGCCCTCGATGCGAATGTCGCCGGTCCAGCGATCCCAGTAGTGCTGGCGGCCGCCGAAGAACTTCCAGCTCAGGTAGCGGGTCCGGTCCCAGGCCTGCCAGCCGCCCATCTTCTCCACGGTCGCCTGGGCGATCTCGATCGCCTTGGGGTCGGACCCCTCGCTAACGTGGACCCGGCTCGCCGGATCGAAGGCGGGCTCGGCGGCGGAGTCGTCGGCGGTGGCGGTCTCGGGGGCGCAGGACAGCCCGGCGGCGGCGACGAGGGCCAGCAGCAGGCAGGTCATCGGACGGTTCGGGAACGGGATTCGACGGAACATCGGTTTTCTACCTCCGGGGAAGAGCGTTCATTTGAGCACGAAACCGGCCGGCGCGCCTCCGAGGGCGCCAGGGCCTTGCCTTCGCGGGATGGATCGGCGGAAGATAGGGGCTTGGCACGGGGAAGGAGAGCGGATGAAGCTGACGATTCACGGGGCGGCGCGAGAGGTGACCGGCTCGTGCCACGAGATTCAGGCGGGCAAGGCGCGGATACTGCTCGATTGCGGGATGATCCAGGGGGGCAAGGAGCGCCACCAGCGGAACCGGGACCGGTTCAACTTCCCGCCGTCGGATGTCGACGCGCTGATTCTGAGCCACGCCCATATCGATCATTCGGGCCGGCTGCCGGTCCTGAGCAAGGCCGGATTCGACGGCCCGATCTACTGCACCGAGGCCACGGCGGCGCTGGCCAAGATCCTGTTGGAGGATTCCGCGCGGATCCACGAGGAGGACGCCCGCTGGAAGATCAAGCGGCTCAAGCGCATGCACAAGGATCATCACTGGGTCGAGCCGCTGTTTGACAGCGAAGATGCCCAGGCGACGCTGGAGCAATTGCGGCCGGTGCCCTTCGATACGCCGATCGAGGTGGCCAAGGGAGTCCAGGCCCGGTTCGTCAAGGCGGGGCATATCCTCGGGGCCGCGATCACCGTGATCGACCTGCCCGGCGGGAAAAACCTGGTGTTTTCCGGGGACCTCGGCGTCGAGGGCGCCCGCTTGTTGAGCGCGCCCCACGCGGTGCCCAGTCCGGATCACCTGCTGATGGAGTCGACCTACGGGGACCGTAGCCGGGATGACGGAGACGGTAGGACCGAGCGGTTGTTCGGGGTGATCGAGCGGGCGGCCGAGCGGGGAGGAAAGGTGATCATTCCCTCCTTCGCCGTCGGCCGGACCCAGGAGATCCTGGCCCGGATCAACGATCTGGTCGAGTCCGGCAAGCTCACGGGGGTTCCGGTGTTCGTCGATAGCCCGATGGCGATCTCCGCCACCCGGGTGTTCGGCATGCACCCCGAGTCCTATTCCAAGGAGGCGCGGGAGTTGCTCCACGCCGGAGATGCGCCCCTGGAGTTCGACGGACTCAAACTGACCCGCTCGGTGGAGGACTCCAAGGCGATCAACGAGGTCGACGGACCCGCGGTGGTCATCTCGGCGTCGGGCATGTGCACCGCCGGCCGGATCAAGCACCACCTGAAGAACAACCTGGGAGATCCGAACAGCACCGTGCTGTTCGTCGGCTATCAGGCGTACGGTTCTCTCGGCCGGGTGATCCAGCAGGGGACCAACCCGGTGCGGATCTTCGGCGAGTGGCTGCCGGTCCGGGCGCGGATCGAGACCATCGAGGGCTTCTCCGCCCACGCCGACCGGGAGGAGCTGCTGGCCTGGTTCGAGTCCCTGGGAGGCGTCCCGGGATGCACCTACCTGGTGCACGGCGAGGTGCGGGCGGCGAAGAGCCTGGCCGAGGATCTGAGGAAGGAGTTCGGTGCCCGGGTCGAGGTCCCGAGACTCGAGCAGAGTTTCGACCTCTAGGGCGGTCTAACGGGATCCGGCCCCGCCTCCGACGCCCGCCGCCGGGCGAGCCTCGCGCGTTCGAAGGCCAAGCCGGACCCACCTCCGATTTCGATTAGCCTAAATTCTACCCCGGCTCGGTCCCCCAGGAACCCGGAAGCGGGGCAGTTTCGTGACCTGAATCACGGAAATGTCCCGGTTTCGGCCTCCCGGGGCCGCCGAATCGGCCGATTTCCGCCTGACTTGCTTTCCCGGGGTCGCGGCACGAACGTTGCGATGGAGTGTCAACTGCTGACCGGGGCCGTCGAGGTCCTGCGCTCGGCCCCCAGGAGAGGGAAATCATGAGCCTGTGGAAGAAGTTCGCCGGTCTGGCCCTGTGCGGCCTGTTGATCGCCGGTTTCGCCGCCTGCGATGTGTTCGACGATGACGACGACGCCTCGACCGGCAATCTGAGTGTGATGATCCACGACGCGCCTTCGGACGACCTGTCCAACGCGTTCGTGACCTTCTCGGCGCTGGAGCTGCGCCAGGTGGGCGGAGACTGGGTCGGAGCCGCCGGTGCGTTCCCGCTGGAGCTGGATCTGCTGGCGCTGGTCAACGGAACCGAGGCGGAGCTGGGTAACGGATCGCTGCCCGCCGGACAGTACGACGCCATGCGTGCCACCATCTCCGGCGTGCGGGTCGTGCTGGTCGATACCACCGAGATCGACGTGCCCCTGCCGGGCGGCAGCCTCTCCACCGAGGTCGCCAGCTTTCCGGTGATCACCATCGACGAGAACGGTGCCCTGACGGTGACCCTCGACTTCCCGGTCGACTCGTCGTTCACCGTCAACGGCACGACGATCACCTTCAATCCCTCGATCATCTTCGAGGGATCCAACTAGTCGCCGAGCCAGTCTCCCCCAGGGTCTGGCAAGAGCCCTGCCCCGAATGGTTCGGGGCAGGGCTCCTTTCTTTTCGGGAGCTCTGTTGGGGCGTCCTTCGACCGGGCGGGATTCCAGTCGGCCGGGGGGCTAGCCGCGGGTGCGCACGGTGGCCAGACCTCCGTCGACGCCGAAGACCTGCCCGGTGACCCAGTCCTGTTTCTCGTCGAGCAGCCAGGCGGCGAATCGCGCCACCTGGTCCGCTTCCCCGAGCTTGCCCAGGGGATGCATGGCGAGGGAGGCCTTCTCGCCCGCCGCACTGGCGGTGATTCGCGCGCTCATCGGGGTGCGCACCAGGCCCGGCGCCAGCGCGTTGAAGCGCAGCCCCCGGGAGGCGTAGCTGGCGGCGGCGGACTGCATCAGGCCGATCACCCCGGCCTTGGCCGCGGCGATGGCCTCGTGATTCGCCAGCCCGACCCGCGCCGCCGAAGACGACATCAGCACCACCGAGCCGGCCCCCTTGATCGTTCGCGCGGCGCTGCGCACGGCATGGAACGCGGTGGTCAGATTGAGGCTCAGGGTTTCGGCCCAGTCCTCGTCCCGGGTCAGGTGGGCCGGCTTCAGCAGGATCGAGCCGACGGCGTTGACCACCCCGTCGAGCGCTCCGTAGCGCTCCACCGCCTGCTGGGCCGCATGTTCGTAGGCCGCAGGATCGGTGGCATCCACGCAGATCGGGTGACCGCCGACCCGGCCGGCCAGTTGGCGAAGGGGATCCTCTCGCCGCGCGGCCAGGACCAGCTGGTGGCCGTCGGCGGCGAGAATCTCGCAGAGAGCGCTGCCGATGCCGCCGCTGGCACCGACGATCAGATAGGTCGCCATGAAACCTCCTCGGTGATCACAGCCTAGTCCTTCCGTCCAGTCGGGCGGGCGGGGCGTTCCGGCGCGGAGGCGCAAGGATCGCTACCATGCTTTTCGTCCGGCGTGCCCCGGCGTGCCGGGCCGGCTGGACGCGCCGAATCGAGGGAGTTTCGTGCGAAAGATCACCGTCGTCACCACGTCGCGGGCGGACTACAGCCATCTGCGCTGGGTTCTCCAGTCGATTCGGGAACACCCGCAGCTGGATCTGCGCTTCTGCGCCATCGGCTCGATGCTCAGCGGGGAGTTCGGCGAAGGGGCGCTGGAGGCGGAGCGGGACGGGTTCCCGGTCGACGACCCGATCGAGTGCCTGATCAGCTCGGATACCGATGTGGGCATGGCCAAGACCATCGGCGTCGCCGCCCTGGGCCTGGCCGACGTGCTCTCCCGACAGCGGCCGGACATCCTGCTGTTGATCGCCGACCGCTATGAACTGCTGGCCCCCGCGTCGGTGGCTACCGCGCTGCGGATTCCCATCGCCCACATCGAGGGGGGAGAGGTCAGCGAGGGAGCGATCGACGACGCGGTGCGCAACGCCGTGACCAAGCTGAGCCACATTCACTTCACGCCGACCGAGGGGGCGGCGCTGCGGGTGTTGGCCATGGGGGAGGAGCCCTGGCGGGTGCACCGCACCGGTGCGCCCTCCCTGGACCACCTGCGCCGCAGCACGCTCCCCGATGAAGACGGTCTGGCCGGTGAGCTGGGCTGGAAGCCGGAGCGTCCGCCCCTGGTGGTGGCCTACCACCCGGTCACGATCGCCCAGGACACCCTGCGCGAGGCGGACGCGGTCTACGAAGCGCTGGGGCGAATCGATCGGCCGCTGTTGTTCTGCTTCCCCAATGCCGATGCCGGCAGCCGGCGCTTGATCCGGCGGGCCGAGGCGCTCTGCGCCGAGCGCAGCGATGCGCGGTTGTTCGTCAACCTCAACCCGGTGGTTTACTGGGCGGCGCTGCGTCACGCGGCCGCGATGGTCGGCAACTCCAGCAGCGGCATCATGGAGAGCCCCTCTCTCGGCCTTCCCGCGGTCAACATCGGCATGCGTCAGCAGGGCCGGGAGCGTGCGGGCAACATCATCGATTGCGAGCCGGAGGTCGAGGCGATCCTCGAGGCGGTGCAGCGGGCGTTGGATCCGGCGTTCCGCCGGGGGCTCGAGGGATTGGTCAACCCCTACGGCGACGGTCACGCCGGCGAACGGATAGCCCAGGTGCTGGCCGAGGCGCCGCTAGGAGAAGCGCTGCTGCTCAAGCGGGCGCTACCGTTGGATCCGGCCGGCGACGATGAGGATGATGGTGACACGGTGATGCACGATGGGGAACGCACACGAACCCAATGCCACAGCATCCACGGTGCGACTGACGAGGACGCAACCATTCTTGTAGAAGTGCATGGGTGCGTCGGGTAGGCGAACGCTCCCGGGCCGAAAAGCGAGGCACGGCAGCTGCGAAACCTTCACATACACACCTGACTACTGCCCACACATTCACCGGTCGCACACACGCGTCGCCACGGAACAAGAGCCCCCCCAGGTGCACAATATGTGATTCAGCGTGGCCTCGTGGAGCATGTGGGCGCAGTTGGGCGGGCAGGGGGGGGGGAGGGGT
>CAZBZH010000080.1:0-11626 GCA_964496265.1 uncultured Acidobacteriota bacterium
CTGGGTGCCCAACGCGTGGTGTCCAGCACCCGCTCGAGCAGGCCTTCGGGAATCGGTTCTTTCTTGAAGTGGCGGGTCGCGCGGCGGGAACGGGCCAGCCGGTCGAACGCTTCGAAGTCCATGGCGGGCGCCTGTGCCTGGTGTTCCGACGACACGCTAGAGGAACCCGAGCTGGAGCTTGGCCGCCTCGCTCATCCGTTCCTGATCCCACGGCGGATCCCAGACCAGCTCGATGTGGGCGTCGGTCACGCCGGCCACGGTGCGCACCTTGGTCTCGACCTCTCCCGGCAGGGTGCCGGCCACGGGGCAGGCCGGGGAGGTCAGCGTCATCTTGACGTCGACCTTGCCGCTGTCGGCGACCTCTACCTCGTAGATCAGGCCGAGCTCGTAGATGTCGACCGGAATCTCCGGGTCGTAAACCGTCTTGAGTACGGCGACCACCGCCTCACGGATCTGCTCCGGGGTGCGGGGTAGGTTGGAACTGGATTCGGTGGCGGCGGGACCGCCTCCCTGGGGAGTCTCTTCGGACATGTCGTTTCCTCGAAGCTATTCGGTGGTGACCGGCTCGGCATCCTTGCCGGCCTCGATCGCCGCCTTGAGCGTATGCCAGGCGAGGGTCGCGCATTTTACCCGCACCGGGTAGTCGCGGACGCCGGCCAGCACCTGCAGTTTTCCCAGCGCCTCGGCCTCGGTGACGTCGTCGTCGGTCATCAGGGCGTGGAATTCGTCGAACATGCGCTGCACTTCGCCGGTGGTCTTGCCCTTGAGCGCCTCGGTCATCAACGAGGCGGAGGCGGTCGAGATGGCGCAGCCCACCCCCTCGAAGCTGAGCTCGCGCACCACACCGTCCTGCACATCGGCGTAGACGGTGACCTTGTCTCCACAGAGCGGATTGTGCCCGTCGGCCTTGCGGCAGGAGTCTCCGCCGAGCTCACCCCGGTTTCGCGGCTGGCGGCTGTGGTCGAGGATGACCTCCTGGTACAGCTCGCGGAGGTCGCTCATAGACGGAACACCTCGCGCACCTTGTTCAGCGCCTGGGCCAGGCGTTCCACGTCGTCGAGGGTGTTGTACATCGCCAGGGACGCGCGGCAGGTGGAGGACACGCCGTAGCGGTCCATCACCGGCTGGGCGCAATGATGCCCGACCCGGATGGCCACCCCTTCGTTGTCGACGATGGTGCCCACGTCGTGGGAGTGGATATCCCCCAGGGTGAAGGACAGCACCGAGGCCTTGTCGCGTGCCGTGCCGATCAACTGCAGGTCGGGGACTTTCAGCAGGATGTCGGTGGCGTCCCGCAGCAGTTCGGTCTCGTAGGACTCGATCCGATCGAAGCCCAGATCCATCAGGTAGCGGGCCGCGACCCCCATGCCCACCGCGGCCTCGATGCAGGGGGTGCCTGCCTCGAAGCGGTAGGGGAGCTCGTTGTAGGTCGTCTTCTCGAAGGTCACCGACAGGATCATGTCGCCGCCCCCCTGGTAGGGGGGGAGCGCCTCGAGCTGCGCCTGCTTGCCGTAGAGCACGCCGATGCCGCTGGGGCCGAACATCTTGTGGGACGAGATGGTGTAGAAGTCCGCGTCGAGATCCTGAACGTCGATGGACATGTGGGCCGCCGCCTGGGCCCCGTCGACCAGGGTCAGGCTGCCGGCGGCCCGGGCGAGGGCGATCATCTCCTTGACCGGGTTGACCGTGCCCAGGGCGTTCGAGATGTGGGACATCGCCACGATGCGGGTCCGCGAGGACAGCAGCCGGCGGTAGGCGTCGAGGTCGATCTCGCCGCTGTCGTCGATCGGCGCCACCTGCAGCTTCGCCCCCGTGCGCTCGCAGAGCATCTGCCAGGGCACGATGTTCGAGTGATGCTCGAGGCCGCTGATCAACACCTCGTCGCCGGGCCCCACGCTGGGGGTCATGCCCTGGGCCACCAGGTTGATCCCCTCGGTGGTGCCGCGCACGAAGATGATCTCCTTGCGATCGGCGGCGCCGAGGAAGTCGCGCATGGTGTCCCGGGCGCCCTCGTAGGCCTCGGTGGCCCGGACGCTCAGGGCGTGCACGCCACGGTGCACGTTGGAGTAGCTGTGGCAGTAGAAGTTGCTGATGGCGTCGATCACCGCTCGTGGCTTCTGGGTCGAGGCGGCGTTGTCCAGATAGACCAGCGGCTTGCCGTGGATCGTCTCCGACAGCAGGGGGAAGTCGCGTCGCACCTTGAGCGCGTCGAAGGCGGACTCGGTCGATCGGGTCATCGAGGTATCCATCGCAAGCCTCTAGGAGCCGGAGGAGCGGATCGCGTCGAGGCGGCGAGCGAACGCCTCCTCGAGGAAGTGGCGGACCGATTCCACCGGAACCTGGTCGAGCAGTTCCGCGGCGAAGCCGCGCACCAGCATGTTGCGCGACTCGGTGCCGCCGATGCCGCGGCTCTGCAGGTAGAACAGCGCCTCGGCGTCGAGCTGGCCGATGGTCGCTCCGTGGGTGCACTTCACGTCGTCGGCGTAGATCTCGAGCTGCGGCCGGGTGTGCACCAGCGCGCCCTCGGTCATCAGCAGGTTCGGGTTCGACTGCTTGGCGTCGGTCTTCTGGGCGTCGAGCTGAACCCGGATACGCCCGTTGAACACCGCCCGGCCCTTGTCGGCCAGGATGCCCTTGTAGACCTCGCGGCTGTCCCCGTGGGGCATGGCGTGGTCGAGCATGGTGTGGTTGTCGACGTGCTGCTCACCCGAGACCAGGTACAGGCAGTTGAGCAGGCAGTTGGAGCCTTCACCGTTGAGCTTGGCCGTGGAGTCGACCCGGGCCAGCTTGGCGCCGAAATCGAAGGCGTGGCAGGTGTAGCGTCCGCTACGGGCGACCGTGGCGTGGGCGTTCCCCACGTGGTGGGCGCTTCCGCTCTCGAATTGCAGCCGCACATGTTCGAGGCCGGCGTTCTCGGCGACGTCGATCTCGGCGACGGCGCAGGTCAGGCCGTTGGCCTCGTCGGCACCGAAGAAGCTCTCGACGAGCCTGGCCTCGGCGCCGGCGTCGACCTGGACCAGCAGGCGGGGGAACGCCGCGGGCGGCCGGTCGGTGCGCGAGGCAAGGTGCAGGACGTGCAGCGGTTCGCCGGCGGTGCCGTGCACGCGGATCACCGTCGCCTCGTCAAACAGGGCGGTGTTCAGCGCGGCGAAGGGCTGGCTCTGGGGGGAGACCCGGCGGGCCAGCATCGACTCGGCGAGCTCGGATTGTTGCTCCCGGGCCTGGGCCAGGGTGCCGACCCAGATGCCGTCGGTGTCTCCGAGACCGGTCGAGAGTTCGTGGTCCAGCCGGCCGTCGACGAAGACCAGGCGTCGAGCGCAGAAATCCAGCGCCGGGTGTCCGGCGAAGGCCGCGGCACCGGCGGCGGGAGCCGGAGCGTAGTCGGTCTTGGCGATGGCCGAGACGTTGGTGTTCTTCCACTCTTCCAGCTTCGAGGTGGGGAAGCCCACCGCCTCGAAGTGGTCACGGGCCTGTTGCCGCAGGTCGCGCAGCCACGCCGGCTCGCCCTCACGGCCGCCGCCGAAGGCGGTCAGCAGGCTTGGGAGTTGCTGGGTGCTCTCCATCAGCGGGTCGCCTCCGCGGTCTCCTGGTCGATCCAGCCGTAGCCCTTCTCTTCCAGTTCGAGGGCCAGGTTGCGATCGCCGGAGCGGATGATCTTGCCGTCGGACAGGACGTGCACCTTGTCCGGCACGATGTATTCGAGCAGCCGCTGGTAGTGCGTGATCACCAGCACGGCGCGGTTCTCGTTGCGCAGCGCGTTGACGCCGTCGGAGACGATGCGCAGGGCGTCGATGTCCAGGCCGGAATCGGTCTCGTCGAGCACCGCCAGCGACGGATCGAGCACCGCCATCTGGAAGATCTCGTTGCGCTTCTTCTCACCGCCGGAGAAGCCCTCGTTGATGTTGCGCTTGAGGAAGCTCTCGTCCATCTGGACCAGCTTGGCCCGCTCCTTGACCCAGGAGAGGAAGTCCATCGCGTCCATCTCGGACTCGCCGCGATGGGTCCGCACGGCGTTGAGCGCGGCCTTCATGAAGTACATGTTGCTGACGCCGGGAATCTCGACCGGGTACTGGAACGCCAGGAACACCCCCTCGCGGGCGCGATCCTCGGGCTCCATGTCCAGCAGGTCCTTGCCCTTGTAGGCGATGCTGCCGTCGGTCACTTCGTACTCTTCACGGCCGGCGATGACCGAGGCAAGGGTGCTCTTGCCGGAGCCGTTGGGCCCCATGATGGCGTGGACCTCGCCGGGATTGATGGTGAGGTCGATACCCCGCAGGATCGGCTTGTCCTCGACCTGGGCGTGGAGGTTCTTGATCTCGAGCATGTTCTGAATGTCCTTTCGTGCGCGTCGGCGGCGGGAGCCGCTAGCCCACGCTTCCTTCGAGGCTGATACCGAGGAGCTTCTGCGCCTCGACGGCGAACTCCATCGGAAGTTCGCGGAACACTTCCTTGCAGAAACCGTTGACGATCATCGAGACGGCATCCTCGGCCGAGATGCCGCGCTGCTGGCAGTAGAAGATCTGGTCCTCGCCGATCTTGGCGGTGGATGCCTCGTGCTCCATCGTTGCGCTGGGGTTCTGCACGTCGATGTAGGGGAAGGTGTGGGCGCCGCAGCGATCACCCAGCAGCATCGAGTCGCACTGGGAGTAGTTGCGGGCGTTGTCCGCCCCCTTGAGGATCTTGACCTGACCCCGGTAGGTGTTCTGACCCTCGCCGGCCGAGATGCCCTTGGACACGATGGTGCTGCGGGTGTTCTTGCCGATGTGGATCATCTTGGTGCCGGTGTCCGCCTGCTGCTTGTTGTTGGTCAGCGCCACCGAGTAGAACTCGCCGATGGAGTTGTCCCCCTGCAGGATGCAGCTGGGGTACTTCCAGGTGATCGCCGAACCGGTCTCGACCTGGGTCCAGGAGATCTTCGAGTTGACGCCGGCGCACTTACCGCGCTTGGTCACGAAGTTGTAGATCCCGCCCTTGCCGTCCTTGTCGCCGGGGTACCAGTTCTGCACCGTGGAGTACTTGATCTGGGCGTTGTCCAGGGCGACCAGTTCGACCACGGCGGCGTGGAGCTGGTTTTCATCGCGCATCGGGGCGGTGCAGCCCTCGAGGTAGCTGACCGAGGCGCCTTCGTCGGCGACGATCAGGGTGCGCTCGAACTGCCCGGTGTTGGCCGCGTTGATGCGGAAGTAGGTCGACAGCTCCATCGGGCAGCGCACGCCCTTGGGCACGTAGACGAAGGAGCCGTCGCTGAACACCGCCGAGTTGAGCGCGGCGAAGTAGTTGTCGGTGTGGGGGACGACGGTTCCCAGGTACTTCTCGACCAGTTCCGGATGTTCCTGCACCGCTTCCGAGAAGGAGCAGAACACGATCCCCAGGTCGTGGAGCTTGTCCTTGAAGGTGGTGGCCACCGAGACGCTGTCGAAGACCGCGTCGACGGCGACGACACCGGCCAGGATTTCCTGCTCCTTGAGCGGGATGCCCAGCTTCTCGTAGGTCTTGAGCAGCTCGGGATCGACCTCGTCCAGGCTCTTGGGACCCTCACCGGCCTTCTTCGGCGCCGAGTAGTAGCTGATCGCCTGGTAGTCGATCTCCGGGTACTTGACGAAAGCCCACGTCGGCTCGGTCATCGTCTTCCAGTGACGGAAGGCCTTGAGCCGCCACTCGAGCATGAACGCCGGCTCGTTCTTCTTCGCCGAGATCGCGCGGACGACGTCCTCGTCGATACCCGGCGGCAGCGAGTCGGCGTCGATGTCGGTGACGAAGCCGTACTTGTAGTCGCGATTGGCTAACTCTTCGAGGTTCTGGGTTTCGGTCTTCATCTTTGTCCTTGCTGCGAGCCCCAAGCCGGCTCGCGGTTCATCGTCGGCTCAGGGTGTCGTCGGTTCGGCGGGGGAGTCGCCACCCAGGTTCAGCAGGGCCGGCTCGGGGGCGCTTGCCGCCACGAGTTCCGACACCGCGACCCCCTGGAGGGCGCCCTCGACCGCGTCGTTGATGCGTTTCCAGTTCTGGCTGGTCAGGCAGGTGGCTTCCTGATCGCACTGACCGGGATTCCCCACGCACTCGACCAGGGCGATCGGGCCTTCGATGGCCCGGACCACATCGGCCACCGAGATCCCGTCCAGGTCACGGGCCAGGCCGTAGCCCCCCTTGGCCCCCCGGTTGGAGATCAGCAGGCCGGAGCGGGCCAGCGCCTTGAGGATCTTGCTGGCCATCGGAAGGGAAACGCCCGCCCAGGAGGACACATCCCGGGCGGAGTGAACCCCGCCGGTGCCTCGCCGGTGCAGGTGCGCCAGAATCAGCAGCGCATAGTCGGTTTCGCGGGTAATCCGGATCACGCCGTCCCTCCAGGTCCCAAATAGTACGAAATCCGTACCTGATTTGCCACTCAGCGGGTGTAAGCTCTTGGAAAGTTTCGAAAGTGTTGAAATAGCAATCTTTTTTCGCCAAGAACACCCGGTGGGTCGGCCGTCGGACATTGACGCTGCGAAGGGATTGCGGCATCCTTTCGCCTTCGCCGTCACCCGAACAGGAAGGGTTCGCTTCCGTCTTCATGCAGCACCGCGCCAAAGTCGTTCTCCTCGGCCCTCAACGGTTCAAGCCGACCCTGTCGTCTGCCCTGAGCAGCCTCGACATCGAGGGGGCCCTGGCGGTGATCACCGCCGGCTGGCAGGAGCGGGAAGGGGAGGTCGAGGAGCTCGACGAGCACGTCGGGTTCGAGAGCACCGACCTGCGGCTCTACGAGCGGTTCGACCGGGTCATGGCCGAAGATCCGGAGTTGTTCGAGGCGTTGCGCCGGCGGCAGGATCGCCTGCAGCAGCTCCAGGAGCTCTACCGGGTGCGGCTGTCTCACACCCTGGAGGCGGCCCGGGAGTTGATGCGGCGGGACGCTCCCGCCGAGCTGCTTCCCGCCGAGCGCCGTTCGGCGATTCGCGCGCTCCGCACCCTCGACAGCGGACACCTGCGCCGGGTCGCGGCGATTCACCAGGCCTTCGAAGAGAACTGGAAGCCCGGGGAGCGGCCGGCGGTGATGCGGGAGCGCAAGGAGATCGCCGACGTGATCGGCGGCTGCGCCGGGGTCGCGGTGGCCGGCGGCCACGTCGCGGTGCTGCTCAACCGCATGAGACTGTTCGGTATCGGCGAGATGATCGGCGACCGTCCCGTGGTCGCCTGGTCCGCCGGAGCGATGGCCCTCGGTGAGCGGGTCGTGCTGTTTCACGACAATCCGCCCCAGGGCCGGGGCAACGCCGAGGTGATCGAGAGCGGCCTGGGGCTCTACCGCGGCGTGTTGCCCCTGCCTCACGCCCGGCGGCGGCTGGACCTGGACGATCCGGTGCGGGTGGCCCTGTTCGCCCGCCGCTTCTCGCCCGCCTTCTGCCTGGCCCTCGACGACGAGGTTCGCCTCGATTGGGAGGATGAACGCTTGATTCCGGTCCAGGGCGTGCGGCGGCTCGATCGCCGCGGCCGGGTGGTGGGAGTCTCGGCGTGACCGAGATCAAGATGAAGCCGGGCGGCCCGCTGGGTGAACTGCTCGATCTGGAGACGATCGACGGCGCCGCCATCGACGCCTTCCTGACCGATCGCTGGTTCCCGCTGGTCGAGGAGAGTCAGGCCACCTTCGTCTACCGGGGCGAGGCGGATGAGGTCAACCTGCGGCACTGGATCTACGGTCTGCAGTCCTCCCAGCCCTTCAC
The DNA here is from genome assembly GCA_964496265.1 of uncultured Acidobacteriota bacterium. GTDB lineage: Bacteria > Acidobacteriota > Polarisedimenticolia > Polarisedimenticolales > Polarisedimenticolaceae > Mor1. The sequence goes on from CAZBZH010000080.1 coordinate 7,689, forward strand.
CCGGGTCGAGGGCACCGACCTCTGGTACCTGGTGATGGAGCTTCCCGACTGCTCCCGGGTCGAGTACAAGATCGAGTTGATTCGCGGCGACGGGATCCAGTGGATCCGCGACCCGCTCAACGACCAGCTGGCCCACGATCCCTTCGGCGCCAATTCGGTGGCCCACGGCAAGGGCTACGTCTTCCCGTCCTGGGCCGAGCATGATTCCGAGGCCCGTCCCGGCACCCTGCAGGACGTGGTCTTCAACAGCAAGCGTCTCGGTGGGCCCCAGCACGTCAAGGTCTACCTGCCCGCCCGGTTCCGCAGCCGGCGGCGCTATCCGTTGATCGTGGTCCACGACGGCCCGGACTACGTCCGTTTCGCCGCGCTCAAGATCGTCCTGGATAACCTGATCCACCGGCAGGAGATCCCGCCGGTGATCGCGGCGCTGACCCACTCCCACGACCGGCTCAAGTACTACGGAGCCCACGCCGACCATGCCCGCTACATCGTCGACGAACTGGTGCCCCGGCTGGAAAAGGCCTATCCGCTGGTCGACCGGCCGTCGGCCCGGGCGCTGATGGGCGCCAGTTTCGGCGCCGTGGCCTCGCTCCACACCGCCTGGAGCAATCCCGGGTACTTCGGCAAGGTGCTGGTCCAGTCCGGGTCCTTCGCCTTCTCCGACATCGGCAAGCATCGCCGGGGGCCGGCCTTCGACCCGGTCGTCGAGTGGATGAACGCCTTCCGGGCCGATCCGGGGCGCCCCACCGACCAGATCTTCGTCAGTTGCGGCACCTACGAGTCCCTGATCTACGAGAACCGCTCGGTGATCCCGCTCCTGCAGTCCACCGGGATGCAGGTGCGCTACGTCGAGGCCCGGGACGGCCACAACTGGGAGAACTGGCGGGACCGGCTGCGGGAGGGCCTGTCCTGGCTGTTTCCCGGGCCACTCTGGATGGTCTACGAGTAGAGAGCGGGGTACACTTCCCGCTTGGCGCGGGGCCCGTTACGCCACCGCACCCACGGGGGAAGTTCCATGGCCGACATCACTCGCCGCATCGGGCTCAGCCTCGGTGCAGATATCTGCTGGCCGATCTGCTTCGAGGAGATCGTCCGCAAACTCGATCCGAAGCTCAACCTGAACGGCGACAAGGTGCGCTTCGAGGTGGAGCGGCTCTCGATCGAGCCCTTCGACCTCAAGCAGTCCTGCCGCTACGACGTGGTCATCGATCGCTTGACCCACTGGTACCACACCAGTCGCGAGTGGATCAAAAAGTCCGTGATCATGGACGGCCTCTACGTCTTCAACAACCCGTGGTCGGTGCAGTCGATGGAGAAGTGCACCAGCTACTGCGCGATGCTGCACCTGGGCATGAAGGTTCCCGAGACCTGGCTCGTGCCCCCGAAGGAGTACGAGCCGTCGGCGGACCTGGAGCCGACCCTCAACCGCTACGCCAAGCTGTTCGATATCGGCGAGGTGGGCGAGAAGGTCGGCTACCCGTTGTTCATGAAGCCCTACGACGGGGGAGCCTGGGTCGGCGTCAGCCGCGCCGCCGACGCGGCCAAGCTGCGCGAGGCCTATGAGGAGAGCGGCACCCGGGTGATGCACCTGCAGCAGTCGGTCGAGAACTACGACCTGTTCGTGCGCTGCATCGGCCTCGGCCCCCAGCTGCGCATCGTGCGCTACGACCCCGATTCGCCGCTCCACGACCGCTACAAGGTCGACTTCGATATCGTCGACGACAAGGACGCGGAACTGCTGCGCGACATCACCCTGACGATCAACGCCTTTTTCGGCTGGGACTTCAACTCCTGCGAGATGCTGCGCCGGGAAGGGGAGTACTACCCGATCGACTTCGCCAACCCCTGTCCCGACTCCCAGGTGACGTCGCTGCACTACCACTTCCCCTGGGTGCTCAAGTCGAAGATTCGCTGGGCCATGTTCTGCGCCGCGAGCGAACGCCAGATGCGGCCGAACCTCGACTGGTCCCCGTTCTACGCGGTGGCGGCCAAGGAGCTGCCTTACCGCGAGCGCATGCGGGAGTACGGCAAGATCGCGCTGGAGCGGATGGACGCCGACCGCTTCGAGGACTTCTGCGGCGAGCACCTCGCCGACCTGGACGAGGTGGTCTACGACTTCTTCGGAACCGATACCGCCCGTGATGCGGTGCGGCAGAAGGTCCAGGCGCTGTTCCCCGAGCATGAGGTCGACGAGTTCACCGAGCATTTCTGGGGCTTGATCCAGTTCTGGCGCAAGACCGAGGCGGACCGCATGGGCAAGGCCGGCGAATCCGGGGCCGATGAATCCGGGGCCGACGGAGCGGGGGCGTGACCCGATCGCGTCTGCTGGCGCTGCTGCTGAGTCTGTTCGCCGCGATCACCGCGGTGCCGGCCCAACAGCAGGGGGCCTCCGACGAGTGGTTGGTCGTCGACTACCGCCGTCTGGTCGATCTGCGTCAGTTGACCCATTCCGGCGAGCCGATGGAGGTGGTGCTCAACCGCCTCGAAGGCCGGCCGCTGCCGGCGCCCGGGACCAATCCCCAGGACCGCACCGATCACACGTTGATCGAGCCGATCCTGGAGACCTACGGCTTCCTGTTGATCGATGCCCTCGACGCGCTGACGCCGGCCGCACCCCGGGTGGAGCTGGGGTCGCTGTGGATGTCCGGCGAGGCGCAGCCCGCCTGGGTCGAGTTGTTGCGCACCCGCCGCTACATCGTCGAGAGCGACGGCAAGGGGGGCCTGCGCCTGATCCTGCCTTACGTCGGCGGCCGGGAGAGCGCCGAGGCGGCACGCGGAGCGCTGGCCGCCGCCTGGCCGGTGGTGCGCCACGCCCTGGCGGCCGAGCAGCGCAGGTTGCGCAAGGGCGACGCGCTGCCCGAGCTCGAGCTTCAGGTGTTCGCCTACTTCCACGACACCGCCAACGCGACCTTCCGGGTGGGAAGCGTCCCCCATGTCGAGCGGGTGAGCGACACCGGACGGCGTGGCGGCACCCCCTTCGACGCCCGGGTGTTCCTGCGCTTCCTCGAGAGCGGTTGGCGGCTCGAGGGGGCGCGGTTGTCCGAGGACGGCACCCTCAGCCTCCTCGGCTCCGAGAGTGACGAGACGGCGACGATTCTCGGTGAGCCGATGAGCCTCGCCGATCTGGCGGTGGCTCAGCGCGCGGTGTTCCATGGCGGGCTGGCCGAGCCCTACATGAGTCTCGATCGATCCCAGAGCCCCCAGACCGCCTGGGTCAACTACGGTGGGCGGCTGCGGGATACCCGCATGGGCTGGGTCAGTCTGCTCTGCGATATTCGTTTCAAGACTTTCAGTCAGGGGCTGGGGCTCTACGAGAACACCGACCTGAGGGACTCGGTTCGTGCACGGGTTCCCGGGTTCCGCACCCATCTCGAACGCTTCGCCGCTGACGAGCGGGCGTCGGACGTCAACAGCCAGCAGACCCGGCTCTGGTTCTATCCGGACAAGGTCGATCTGACGGTTTCCCCTCAGGGGGATGTGCTGGTCCTGCGCAACGTGCGGATGAGCGCGGCGTCGGAGCGGGTCGCAGAGGCGACCCAGGCGGGCGAGCAGACCCAGGCGCCCTGGACCCTGCGCACCGTCGCCGATGTCGATGCCCGCTACGACGCGCTGGCCGGCCTGTTCCCCGAGCTTCACGATCTCGACCGGGCCGTCAGCCTGCTGGCGCTGTTCACCTGGCTCAAGCAACTGTCCGACGCTGGCCGCACCATTCCCGATGTCGACGCGCTGCTCGACGTCGAGCTGCCCCCGGCCCCGACGCCCAGGGAGTTCCCGCGCTTGCTGGCGTTCAACGCCCTGCCCGCCGCGGGTTCGGGCAACCCGGTCGAGGTGTTCGACCGGGTCGAGATCGCCGAGGCATTGCAGCGGCTGCGCCCGTCCTACGGCCGGCTCGATCCGAGCCAGCGTCTGGAGCGAGCGCTCGACGGCCTCGACGCCTC
>CAZBZH010000081.1:0-11406 GCA_964496265.1 uncultured Acidobacteriota bacterium
GATCGAGCCGCCGCCCGCCGCGACGGTTTCGATGGCCAGCATCGGAGCCACTATTCGCACGCCAGCTTTGACCGTTTCATGGCCATGCAGCAAGCGTCCGCTGTATCGCGCAACGTCGGTGCTGGTGCCCCCCATGTCGAAACCGATCAGCCGCGCGAAGCCCGAGCGGGTGCCGACCGCCGCGGCGCCGACCACCCCGCCGGCGGGGCCGCTGAGCAGGCTGTCCTTGGGGCTGAAGCCCGAGGTGGCGCGCAAGCCACCGGCGCTGGTCATCACGTGGAGGGTGCCCGCGCCGATGGCGGATTGCACCCGTTCCAGATAGGCCCGCAGGATCGGTCGCAGATAGGCGTCGACCACCGCCGTGCGGGATCGTTCGAGCAGCTTGATCGCCGGCGCCAACTCCGCCGAGGTGCAGACATCCTCGAAACCGGCCTCGAGCAACAGCTCCCGCAGGGCGCGCTCGTGGCGGTCATCGAGGTAGGCGTGCATCAGCGAGATCGCTGCCGTACGGATACCCGCCGCCAGCAGTTCGTTTGCGGCCGTGCGGATCGTTTCCGCATTCAGCGGCCGGAGAATCTCGCCCCGGGCGTCGAGACGCTCGTCCACTTCGACCACCCGTTCGTAGAGCGGGCTCGGTTGCTGAATGTCGAGGGCGAACAGATCGGGCCGCTGCTGGTTGCCGATCCGGTGCAGGTCGGCAAAGCCCGCGGTGACGAACAGCGCGACCCGGGCGCCGCGCCGTTCCAGCAGGGCGTTGGTGCCCAGGGTGCTGGCCAGCCGCAGGGACAGCGCAGGCAGCGCTTCACCGGGCAGCGTTCCGGTCAGGATGCGCGCGGCGAGCACCGGCGCTTCCTCGTCGCTTTGTAGCTCGAAGGTATCGCCGGGCTGAAGCGGCAGTTCCCGGTCGAGGGTCAGCCGGCTGCCGGCTGCGTCGAAGTCCGTGACGCGAGCCTCGGCGTCGGCGTCATCGCCCAGCCGGCGGAAGGGGTAGCCGCGGCCGAACCCGTCGGGGGCGCCCCAGCTCTGGCCGATCTCCAGGGTGGCGCCGTTGACGGCGAGCACCGAGCCGCGCAGGGCGCTGGAACTGAGCACCTTGGTGCGGTGCAGGCGACCCTCCGGATCGAGCCCGAGGGCATCGGTGAAGGTGCCGCCGGTGTCGATCCGGATCTGCCAGCGCCGCTCCAAGGGAAGGTACGTCTCGGTCTACGGGAAGACGCCGAGCTCGGTGTAGGACCGGGCGACCTTGGAGATCGCGCAGATGTAGGCCGCGGTGCGCAGATCGCGGATCTTCTTGCGCCGGGCGATCTCGGCAATCTCGCGGAAGGCCTCGGACATGGTGTCTTCCAGTCCCGACAGCACCAGCTCCCGTTCGCCGACGCTTTGCGCCAGGGTGGCGCGGTCGCTGTCGGGGAGCTTCTTGCCGGCCAGCTTCTCGGTGGCGTTGATCATGCCTTCCTGCTGGGCCTGGCCGATGCGCTTGCCCATCAGGCCGAAGCGCATGTGGCCGATGTTCTTGGTCCACTCGAAGTAGGAGACCGTCACACCGCCGGAGTTGAGGTAGATGTCCGGGATGATCAGCACGTTCTTGTCCAGCAGGTGCTTCTCGGCCGCGGGTGTGGTCGGGCCGTTGGCCGCCTCGGCCAGCACCTTGCACTTGATCTTCTTCATGTTCTTCTGGGTGATCTGATTCTCGAGGGCCGCCGGGATCAGGATGTCGCAGGAGACCTCCAGGCAGGCGGTGGTGTCCAGCTTCTTGGTGCCCGGGAACTTCTGGATCGAGCCGGTCTTTTCCTTGTGCTTCTGCAGCGCCGGAATGTCGATGCCGTCGGGGTTGTAGATCGTGCCGTCGTATTCGCCGACGGCGATGATCTTGCAGCCGTCCTCCTGGTGCAGGATGTTGGCCGCGTGGTAACCGACGTTACCGAAGCCCTGGACCGAGACGGTCTTGCCCTCGAGCCCCGGGGACATCTTGCGTTCCTTCAGCAGGTCGGTGCGGCGGAACAACTCGCGCAGTCCGAAGACCACACCCTGGCCGGTCGCTTCCCGGCGTCCGCGAATCCCGCCCGAGGTCAGCGGCTTGCCGGTGACGCAGGCCCAGTTGTCCATCCCACCCGGGTGGTAGGCGTCGTAGGTGTCGGCCATCCAGGCCATCTCACGTTCGCCGGTGCCGTAGTCCGGCGCCGGGACGTTGACCCCCGGTCCGATGAAGCGCTTGGAGATCAACTCGTGGGTGAAACGCCGGGTGATGTTCTCCAGCTGCTCGGCGTTGTAGTTGCGGGGGCGCAGGGCGATCCCGCCCTTGGAGCCGCCGAAGGGGACGTTGACGATGGCGCACTTGTAGGTCATCAACGCGGCCAGCGCCATGATCTCGTCCTGATCGACCATGCTGGAGTAGCGGATACCCCCCTTGAGCGGCTTGCGGTGGTGGCTGTGCTCCGCGCGCCAGCCGGTGAAGATCTCGTAGCTCTTGCCGATCTTCACCGGGAACCGCACCTGGTACACGTTGTTGCAGGCCTTGATCTGGGCCAGCAACCCCTTGGGCACCTTGACGTGCTGGGCGGCTGCGTCGAACTGGGCCGAGACGATGTTGTTGAGGTTCAGGTCCTCGGCGGGCGTCTTGCGCTTGGCCATATCCACTCCCTGGCGAGCCCCGCGGGGCTTGGGGTTCGAATCTCGATTTGCGTTGGTCGAAGACCGGAAATTCTAGCCAGCCGGGAGCAAAAGGGAAAGGCTTTCCGTCGGATCCTTGCGGGGGTGCGGGGAAGGCCCCGGGAGGGTGGTCAACGGCTGTCGGAGAGCTTGCGCTCCAGCCGGGCCCGCACCGCCTGGGCCTCCTCCAGGTCGGGGCGCAGGCGGAGGGCGGTTTCGACCTCGGCCAGGGCATCCTCCAGCCGATCCTGCTGCTCGCGCAGAGTCGACAGCCGGTAGTGCCCGTACGCCTGGTTTCGGGGCTTGCTGCGGGCGATGAACTCCCGAAGGGAGGCTTCGGCCAGTTCCGGCTCGACCCCGAGGCGTACGCACAGTCTGCCGATGTAGAAGTAGACCCGGTCGTCGTCGATGCCCAGATCCCGGGCTCGTCTGAAGTCCGCCAGGGCGGCGGCATCTTTCTCCAGCAACTGCTGGTGAGCGAGGCCGCGCTGGAACCAGGCGGAGGCAACCGTGTCGTCCAGTGAGATCGCCGCGTCGAGATGGGTGATCGCCGTCCGATAGTCCTCGCCCTCGTGAGCGTAGCGAGCCAGCAACCGCTCGGCCGCCGCCGGATGGTGCTCTCGCAGTTGCTCGATCTGACGATCCCGTTGAGCCGTGCTGCCTCCGACGATCCCGGGGGCGTAGTGGAAGAAGTCGGCGAGTTCCTGCCGCGCTCCCAGGTGATCCGGCTGCAGTTCCAGCGCCCGCTCCAGCGCCTGACGCAACTTCTTGGCGACACCTCGCTTGCGAAGCAGCCCGACCTCGTCGAGGCGCTGTTGGTATCCGAGCCCGAGCAGATAGTGAGCCTCGGCGCTCGGGGGCGCACCCTCGAGCAGCGAGATCGCCTGTTCGGCGTCTCCCGACTCCAGCGCAGCGCGGGCCGCGTCGAGGTCTCGGCCGGCCTCGGCCCGGGCAGGGCCGGCAAGCAGCAGGGCCGCGATCATGACCGGGAGAAGGCGCGCGGCGCGCATCATCGGAGGCACTCGCGGCGATAGCGCCAGGCGACCAGGGCCAGCATGAAGCCGAACCAGGTTGCGACCAACGGCCCGGGATCGAACAAGCCCGCCTCGGCAGGGGGCGTCGGAAGGGTGGCGAAGTTGACCGCCAGTGCCCCCGCTCCGATCAGGACTCCGGCAGCTCCGAACAGCCGGTGCCTGAGGTACAGGGCCATCCCGAGCGCGAACAGCACGCATCCCGTGGAGATCCAGATGTCGAAGGCGATGTCCAGCGAGATCTGGACGTTGTTCACGCCCCACAGCACCCGGCGCAGGTCGTCCTTGGTCGCGTCGAGCTCGGCCTCCAGGATGCGCTGGCCCATGACCTTGAAGTTCGAGACCTGAATCACCGCCATCAGGTTGACCACGACGCCGGCGACCAGGGTCGCCACGGCGCCCAGTTCGAACCAGGGGCGCCGGCCGCACATCCGCCGCAGCAGGCGATGAAACGCCAGCACCGACAGGGCCAGCGTCGGCCCGAAGGCGAAGAACAGAATGTTGCTGACCGCGCGGGGGAAGACCCAGAACACCGCCGAGAAGAAGTAGCAAAACAGCGAGAGCAGCCCGATCGAGATCGCGATACGGAACCAGAGCCGGTCGTCCCGTCGATCCAGGGCATCCGGCCAGGATGGGTTCGCCGTGGTCATGGGGTATCCGCCTGTTCGCTCGCGCGCAGCTCGGCGATGTCGTGAAGGCGATGACGATAGAAGAAGTACGTGTGCAGCATGTTGGCCGCCTCCTGGAATCTGAGGGTGACCTCCGCCGAACCGGCTTCTCCCATGGGTCCCGCGACCCGGTTGCGCAGGGACATCTCGTAGCGGCTGAGGTCGCGGATGGTGTCGCTGATGCGAGTTCCCAGCTCCGGGTCCAGGCCGGTGGCATCGAAGAGGGCGGCCAACGTGCGCACGAGCACCAGGTCGGTCGCGTCGAACCTCGGTGAACCGCCGCCGGGCAACGGGATCAGGACCCGTGCCTCGATCCAACGCTTGATGCGCGCCGGGGCGATGCCCGACTTTCTCGCCAACTCGGTCGTCGAGAGCGTGCCGCTCTGCTTGTCGCCGGTCGGGATGCCCGCCCCGACGGCGCGCTCGAGGGCGATGGCCACGTCCGGTTCGACACCGAGGTCCATCAGCTCGGCGGCGCGACGCAGCAACGGGACGGGCAGCTCGCCGCCGCGGCTTTTCAAGCGGGCGATCGCTCGCAAGCGGGCCAGGTGCCGCTCGGAGTAGAGCGCGGCGTTCCGGGCGGTTTTTTCCGCCGGCGGCAGCACGCCCGCTTTCAGATAGAAGTGAATGGCCGAGCGGGGCATCCCGGAGGCCTCTTCGAGCTCTCGCATTCGCATGCTGTAAAGTATGGAGTGGTAGTTGATACTTGTCAAGTGGGCGCATAAAAAAACGGGGGCCGCTCAGGGCCCCCGTCTATTCGGTCTTCGTTCCTCTGCGGCGGCCTAGGGGGCCGGGCAGGGGTTGGCCAGGGTCCGCGGCGGGTTGCCGCTCTGGGTCTCGCTGGGCCCCTGGACGGCGGTCACGATGTAGCCCAGCACCTGGCCCGCGGTGGGCAGGGTCGGGTCCCCGGCGACCCAGCCGGTGTCGGTGGTGCTGTGGATGCAGTCGAAGGTGCCTCCCGGGGTGCCTCGGTAGACCCGGTAGAAGTCCACCGGCAGCATGGTCTCGAAGAACATGTCCTCCCAGCTCCAGTTACCGTCCCGGGTCAGCTCGAAGGGGGTGCCGGCGTTGTCGCCGGAGACGGTGAAGTCGCTGAAGGGGGCGGTGATCTTGTAGATCGCGCCGGCGCCGGCGTCGGCCATGTAGATCTCGCCCCGGGCGTCCTCGCCGAAGCTGGTGAAGACCCCGGGAGAGCGTCCGATCTGGCCGTCCAGGTTGAGGTCGTTCTGGCGCACGCCGCCGACCACCTCGAAGGAGCGGATGGTCCCGCTGCCGTTGTCGCCCCAGAAATAGGTGCCGTCGAAGTTGGGCATGCGGCAGCCGCGGTAGACATAGCCGCCGACCACCGCGTCACCGACGGTCGGGTTCTCGTACTCGAAGATCGGGTCCACGAGGCTCGGGTCGTTGCAGTTGGGCGAACCGGGGCAGGTCACCCCCGCGGGGTCGCAGGAGGTCGTGGCCAGGGCCGGGTCGAAGCACTGGTTGCCTTCCTTGACCCGCCAGCCGTAGTTGGTGCCGCCCAGGTCGGCGGCGGCCACGTAGTTGATCTCTTCCCAGCAGTTCTGGCCCACGTCGCCGTTGTACAGGTCGCCGGTGGTCCGGTCGAAACTGGCTCGCCAGGGGTTGCGCAGGCCGTATTCCCAGATTTCGTCGCAGGCGCCGCCGGCGCTGTCGTCGATGTTGCCGGTGGGGTTGGTGTAGCCCTGGCCGGTGAAGAACGCGGTGCTGCAGCTGGTGTCCGGCGCGGAACCCAGCGGGTCGATGCCCTTGACGTCCACCCGCAGGATCTTGCCCAGCAGGTTGGTCAGGTTCTGGGAGTTGCCGCAGACGCCATGGTTGTCGTTGGCGCCGCCGCCGTCGCCGGTGAAGACGAACAGGTAGCCGTCGTCATCGAACAGCAGCAGGCCGCCGTTGTGGTTGGACTCGGGCTGGCTGAACTCGAGGATCCGCAGCTCGCTGTTGGGGTCGCCGACATCGGCGCTGAGCAGCTCGTAGCGCGCCACGACGGTACGGCCCGAGAAGAAGCTGCCCTCGTAGTAGTTGACGTAGAAGAAGTCGTTGAGCCCGGTGCCGTCGCCGAAATCCGGATCGAAGGCCATGCTCAACAGGCCCGCCTCCCCGGAGAAGAACACCGGGCCGCCCACGTCGTCGGAGATGTTCATGAACACGGTGTTGACGCTGGGGGCGTCGCCGCGCTTGTGCAGGATGATCTCGCCGTTCTGCTGGACGATGAAGAAACGGTCGGGGTCGTTGGGCGGCGAGGTGACGAAGACCGGGACCGAGAGTCCGCTGATCACCGTCGGGTCGTCCAGCACGACGTTGTTCACCGTGGAGATACCCGTGCAGTCGGGGGCGGCGGCGTAGACCGCGGCCGGCGGCAGCAGCGCGGCACAGAGGATCGAGAGCAGCGCCGAAAGGGTGCGGCGGCTCGAGAGTTTCATCGTGACCTCCTTAGGGGGGCCGGGCGGGTTCCCCACGCCGGGCGCCGGACAGACAGAGCCAGGGGCGATATACGGTGGATCCTGGGATCGGGCAACGGGTCCCCTATAATGCCGCCGTGATTCTCGCGGGCGATATCGGCGGCACAAAGACCATTCTCGGGCTGTTTTCCCGAGACGGGAAGAAACTGCAGACCCTGGCCGAGCAGAAATTCCCCAGCCAGGGATACCGGTCCCTCGAGGCAATGATCCGCGACTTCATCGACGCGCATCAGGACCTCATCGCCAGAGATCCCATCAAGAACTGTGCCGTGGGCATCGCCGGGCCGGTGGTCAACGGCCGCAGCCACCTGGTGAACCTCAAGTGGCGAGCGGATGCCGGCCGGCTGGCCCGCTCCCTGAACTTGCCCCGGGCCTGGGTGCTCAACGACCTGGAGGCCACCGGCTGGGGCGTCCGGGAACTGCCGTCGCGCAAGTTGCACAACCTGACCCCCGGCGTGCGCCCCCGGGCGGGCAACGCGGCGCTGATCGCCGCCGGCACCGGGCTCGGTACCGCGACCATGTTCTGGAACGGCACCCGCCATGTGCCCTCGGCCGGGGAGGGGGGCCACCAGAACTTCGCGCCCCGGACCCTGGACGAGATCGAGTTGTTACGTTTCATGATGCGCCGTTACAAGCGCGTCAGCATCGAGCGCATCGTCGCGGGGCCCGGCCTCGGCGCGATCTACGAGTTCCTGGTGGAGAGCGGCCGGTACAAGAAGACCGCCCGCATGCAGCGCGTGCTCGACGAGGAGCAGGACGACAACGCCGCGGTCTCCCGCATGGGCCTGGCCGGCAAGGACGCCGGCGCCCGGCGCGCCCTGGAGATGTTCGTGTCCCTCTACGGGGCGGTGGCCGGCGATCTGGCCCTGGTGACCCGGGCTCTCGGCGGGATCTACGTCGGCGGCGGCATTGCTCCCAAGATTCTCGACGCCATCGACGGCGGTGCTTTCGTCGAGGCGTTCCGCGACAAGGGCCGGCTGCGGTCCTTCGTCGAGACCATTCCGGTCAAGGTGATTCTCGAACCCCGCACGGCGTTGCTCGGCGCCGCGGCCCGCGCCGCGGCCGACGACGTTTAGGTGCATCTCGGTACCCACGGAGGTCCAGCATGACCACGCCCAACCGCGAGCTGTCCCAGCAGGCGGTCAACACGATCAAGTTCCTGGCGGCCGACGCCGTGCAGAAGGCCAACTCCGGCCACCCCGGCATGCCGATGGGCGCTGCCGACGTGGCCTTCGTGCTGTGGAGCCGTTTCCTGCGCTACGACCCCAAGCACCCCTGCTGGTCCGACCGGGACCGCTTCGTGCTGTCGGCGGGGCACGGCTGCATGCTGCTTTACGCGATGCTGCACCTCTCGGGCTACGACGTGCCGATGTCGGAGATCCAGAACTTCCGCCAGTGGGGCAGCAAGACTCCCGGTCATCCCGAGTTCGGTCACACCGTCGGCGTCGAGGCGACCACCGGTCCGCTGGGCCAGGGCATCAGCAACGCCGTGGGCATGGCGCTGGCCGCGAAGATGGCCGCCGACCGCTTCAACGGCGGCGGCTTCGATCCGGTCGGCCATCGCATCTTCTGCATCGCCAGCGACGGCGACCTGATGGAAGGGGTTAGCGGCGAGGCGTCGTCGTTGGCCGGCCACCTCAAGCTGGGCAACCTGGTCGTGATCTACGACGACAACAAGATCTCGATCGAGGGGGAGACCGACCTGGCCTACACCGAGGACGCGGCCAAACGCTACGAGGCCTTCGGCTGGCACGTGCAGCGGGTCGACGGCCACGACCACGAGGCGATCGCCGCGGCGATCCAGGCGGGAATCGACGAGGGAGGCAAGCCCTCGATCATCCTGGCCCGGACCCACATCGCCCACGGCGCGCCCAACGCCCAGGACACCGCCGAATCCCACGGCGCGCCGCTGGGTGACGAGGAGATCGCCGCGGCCAAGTCCGCCGCCGGCTGGCCGCTGGAGCCGACCTTCCTGGTTCCCGACGAGGTCAAGGCCTTCTTCAAGGCAAGGGCCGAGGAAGGGTCGGCGCTGCGCATGGCCTGGGAGGAGAAGTTCGAGGCCTGGCGCGCCGCCGACGCGGGCAAGGCGGATCAGTGGGACGCGATCTGGAACCTCAAGTCGGTGGAAGGGGTGGCCGACAAGCTGCTGGCCTCGGCGCCCGATGGCGACGCCGCGACCCGGGCCCACGGCGGCGCGGTGCTGCAGACCGCCGCCGAACTGGTGCCCGCCCTGGCCGGAGGTTCCGCGGACCTCGCGCCCTCGACCAAGACGATCATCAAGAGTTCGCCGTCGGTCAGCGGCGACGACCACTCCGGCCGCAACCTGCACTTCGGTGTGCGGGAGCACGGCATGGGCGCGATCCAGAACGGCATGCTCTACGAGGGCGCGTTCCGGCCCTACGGCGCGACCTTCCTGGTCTTCTCCGACTACATGCGGCCGTCGATCCGGGTGGCGGCGCTCTCCAAGCTGCCGGCGATCTACGTCTTCACCCATGACTCGATCTTCCTCGGCGAGGACGGCCCGACCCACCAGGCGGTGGAACACGCCTGGGCACTGCGCTTGATTCCCAACCTGCACGTCTACCGTCCCGCCGACGGCTACGAGACGGCGCTGGCCTGGGGCATGGCCATCGAACGCACCGACGGCCCGACCGCGCTGTTGTTGACCCGGCAGAAGGTGCCGGCGGTCAAGCGCGAGGTGAGTGGCGAACTGGGCGATACCAAGCGGGGCGGCTATCTCGTCGCCGGCGACAGCAACCCGGACGCGATCCTGATCGGCACCGGCTCCGAACTGCAGTTGGCGCTGGCCGCTCGGGACGCGCTGGCCGCCGAGGGCAAGAAGATCAACGTGATCTCGATGCCCTGCGTCGAGCGCTTCATGGAGCAGGACCCGGTCTACCGCGAGCGCATGCTGCCCGACGGCGTACCGGTCGGTTCCGTCGAGGCCGGCGTGACCGGCCCCTGGGCGCGGATCACCGGCAAGGGCAGCCTCAACATCGGCGTCGACAGTTTCGGCGCATCGGCGCCCGCCGGGGTGGTCGCCGAGCACTTCGGCATCGTGCCCGGCAGCGTGATCTCCAGGGTCAAGGAGTGGCTGGGCTAGCGGGACGGGTTGCGACCCCGGCGTCCAGGCGTCGGGGTCGTCCTGAAATCAGCGGTTGTAGCTGGCGACGAAGCTGCCTTCGATGGCGCTTCCCGCTTCGTCGGGTAGCTCCAGGCTGATCCGGCCGGGGAGCCGGTCGCCGTCGCGGCGGCCCAGTTCGAGATGCATCTTGTACTTCTTCATGAAGGTGTCGATCTCGAGCTGGCCCTGATCGCGGTAGTGCATGTGGATGTGCGGGTTGCCGAAGGAGGCCTGCTCGACCACCACGCTGCGCTCCTCGGGGCTCTCACCCTCTTCGAGGAAGAGGAAGACGAAGAAGGCCATTCCGTCGGCGCCATGCAGGGTCAGCACGTCGTTGTTCATCTCGGCCCGTTCCAGGGCGAAGGGGTGGCCGTTGGCCGCGCCCGTGACCGGCTCTTCCGATTCCGACGCGCAGCCGGTGCAGAGCGTGGCGGCAGCGAGCAGCAGCAGCGTCCAGGTAGCCGGGTGAGTCAGGCGAGCGGATAGCGACTTCATGGAACCTCCAGGGTTACGCAACAGGCCCTGGTTCCAACATGAGAGTCCTATCCGCGGCGGGCAACCCGGCCCCCGCCGGGCGCCCGGGAGGCCTAGAAACGGAAGGTTGCGCCGAGGCCGATGGTCTCGATATCCGCCTCGCCGACCGCGGCGTCCTGGGCCACTTCCCACTCCAGCCGCAGGCCGAACTTCGGCGCCGGCCGAACCTCGACCCCCGCGCCGTAGACGGCGCCGGTGCCCGACTCGGCCAGGTCGAAATCGTCCAGATCGAATTCGCCGAAGGATTCGGTCAACGAGCCGTCGGCGGCAAAGACGTGCATCCCCGCCTTGCCGTAGATCGAGACGATCCTGCCCAGCGGGACCCCGGCGGTCAGCGACACCGACAGCAACTGGGTTTCCACGTTGGCGGTGACCGGCCCGGCGGAGTAGCCGTCGTTCAGCGCCTGGCTGCCGTCGGACATGCCGTCGAAACCGACCGCGCCCAGATCGCTGTAGCTGATCTCCAGTCCCAGCACCCGGCCGAAGCGGTAGCCGCCGAACACGCGGAAGCCGCTGTCCTCGTCGTCGAAGATGCCGCTGAGGGAGCCGTCGTCGATATCGGCGAGGCCCAGATCGGCGGTGGTCTGAGCCGTGCCGATGCCGATGTAGCCGCCTTTGTCGTCGGCAACGGCGGGCGTCAGCAGGGTGGCAAGCATGAGGGTCGTCAGCAGGATCGTCGGTCGCAAGCGCATGGTAGCCTCCACGGATGTCGTTCACTGGAGCTAGATCCGGCAGGGGGCGTGAATTGCTCACCGAGGCTGCGGATTTTCTTCAAGGCCGTCCAGGTCGATGATCCTCGCGCTTGCAATAGACGTGGTCTACGAGGGGGGACGATGAACTCGACGAAAGCGCGCCCTGCCCTGTGGGCGGTTGCCCTGGTCTGGATCGGGTCGATCCTGGCCCTGGCCACCCCGCTGGTT
>CAZBZH010000082.1:0-11358 GCA_964496265.1 uncultured Acidobacteriota bacterium
ATGCGCGAGGCCATCGACCTGGACGGCAAGAACTGGAAGAAGGCCCGGGACGGAAAACGCTTCCGCGAGCACTGGGAGCTCTCGGGAGACAGCCTCAAACGACCGCCCCGGGGCTACGACGCCGACCATCCGATGATCGACGACCTGCGCCGCACCGACCACATCGCCGTGACCAACCTGAGCAAGAAGGACGTCTCGTCGCCCGGCTTCGTCGACCTGTTGCTGGAGCGTTTCGGGCGCACCAAGCACTACATGGCCTTCCAGGCCGACGCCCTGGGGCTGCCGTTCTAACCGAGCAATGACTCGAGGCGCTCGAACGCGTCGGCCGCGCCGAGGCGGATGCGATAGTCGACCATGGCGGAGACGACGGTTTCGCCGGGATCGATCTCCGCCGTCGCCTTGCGCCGGGCCTTGGCCGCGTAGAGCGGTTCGAGGATGTAGGGGAACAGGGCGCTGGTGCCGACGTTGACCACCAGATCGAAGCCACGCCGCAACTCCGACTCCAGGCGGGCCAGGGCACCTGCCGGCAACATCTCGCCGAACAGGATCACCTCGGGGCGGATGATCGCCGCGCAGGTTTCACAGCGGGGCGGGAGCGACAGAGCGGAGTAGTCCTCGACCCTGCGGCGCCAGTCGCATCCGGTGCAACGCAGACCGTGAAGGTTGCCGTGAATCTCGATCAGGTTCGACGACCCGGCGGCGGCGTGCAGCCCGTCGACATTCTGGGTCAGGGTCCAGACCCGCTCGATCCGCTGCTCGAGGGACGCGATCACCCGGTGGGCGGCATTCGGTTGCGCCTCCCGGCCCGAGGCCTCGATCTCGAGCAGGTACTTCCAGGTCCATTCGGGACGAGAGCGGAAGGTCTCACCCGAAAGCAACGCCTCGATGGGGAGCCCCTCGTCGGTCTCCCCGCGATCGTAGAGACCGCCGACCCCGCGATAGGTGGGCAACCCCGAATCGGCGGAGATGCCCGCGCCGGTGACGAACAGGACACTCTCGACTTCGCGGAGCTCCCCGGCCAGTCCGCGCAGTGCCTCGTCGCTCAACAGATCCGCTCGACGAGCGCCGCCGCCATGCGCCGGCATCCCACGTCGGAGCGATCGAGATAGAGCTCCGGCTCGATCAACTCGACCTCGGAGACCAAGAGCGTCCCCCGGTATTCGATGCAGTCGATCCGGGCGTAGAGCGGACGCAGCGGAAGCGCGGCGATGACCTGCTCGGCCAACGCGCCATGTTGCGCCTCGACGGCCAGCGGCTCGAGACTGCCGCCACGCTCCTCGTGAACGAGGAACTTGCCCTGGGCCGGACGCTTGCGCATGGCGTGAGTCACCTCGCCGTCGATCCAGACCAGGGCGATCTCTCCATCCCGCCGCACGCTCTCGGCGAAGGGCTGAATCAGCGAGCGCGTGGTTTTGGAGCCCGCGTCCGCTTCCCCTGCCCCGGCGTCCAGATCCAGCAGGCACACCCCCTGGCCGCTATTGCCGATGGAAGGCTTGACCACCAGGCGGCGGGTGCCGAAGGCGGCGGCGGCGGCTTCCAGCGCCTCGCCCAGGTTCGCCTCCGCCTCCAGCAGACGCGTGGGGACCACCGGCACCCCCCGCAGATCCAGTTCGAGCAGGTAGTCCTTGAGCAGGTTCCAGGAGACGAGAGAGAAGGGGTTGACCAGGATCCGGCGGGCGCTCTGCCCCTCGCCCCAGGCCTTGAAGCCCTGCACGTCCGCGGGGTAGTCCCAGGCGGAGCGAATCACGCAGAGCTCGGCGGAGCTCTCCTCGAAACCCGGCGCGTTCCAGGCCAGGGTCTCCACGCCGGCCCCGAGCTTTTCGAGAGCCGAACGCAAGGCGAGGTCGTCCCGGTTCCGGCCGGCCTCGGCCTCGCAGCTGGCGATGATCACCCTTCGGTCCATACCGCATTCTCGCATCGTTGGAGATCCCCGGCAGATTATTGCCATCACGCCATCAAGACACCTCACTTACGCGCTGAGAGCCTCTTTGTTTACAAATAAATGGTTGGAAAAACCTGATTTCACGGCGTAGATGGGTAAATGGCATAAAAGCATAGACCGGGAGGCGAGACATGCGCTCTTTGCGGACAAAAATGCCCGATCGCCGGGCCTTCCCCCCGACGAGACCCTCGCCACGGAGCGCATGGCCACGGAGCGCGTGGCCACGGCTGCTTGGAGCGCTGGCCCTGGCCCTGCTCGGGGCCCTCACCGCCCACGCCAGCTACGTCAATTTCGAGGCGTCCCAGGTCCATCCGATCGCCCGGGCCGGCAACCGGTTGTTGGTGGTCAACACCCCCGCCGCCAGCCTCGACGTCTTCAACGTGCTCCCCGACGGCAGCCTCGGGGAACTGCGGACGATTCCGGTCGGCCTCGAACCGGTGAGCGTGACCCTTCGCTCCACCGACGAAGCCTGGGTGGTCAACCACCTGTCCGACTCGATCAGCGTCGTCGATCTTTCCCAGGCGACGGTGACCCGCACCCTCGCCACAGGGGACGAACCGACCGACGTCGTCTTCGCCGCGGGCAAGGCCTTCGCCGCGATCTCCCAGGAGGACCGGATCCAGGTCTGGGACCTGGCGGACCTGGACGCCGCCCCGGCGTCGATCCCGCTGTTCAGCGAGGACGTCCGCGCCCTGGCGGTATCCAACGACGGCACGAAGGTCTACGCCGTCAGCCTGCTGTCGGGAAACCAGACGACGGTGGTCAACGGCAACGTCGCCTTCTTCAATAGCGCCAACCAGGACCCGGTGCGCCTGGCCGAGCTCGGACTCCCGCCGGTGGTCTGCGACGGGCCCCCGCCGCCCTACCCGCCGCTGCCCGCGGGGATCGAACGCAACCCCGCGCTGACCGAACCGGCGGACGGCATCCCCAAGGTAAGCCTGATCGTGCGCTGGAACCCGGCCCGATCGGCCTGGGAAGATGAGACCGGAAGCGACTGGAGTCATTGCTTGCCCTACCGGCTTCCCGATCACGATCTGTTCATCATCGACGCCGCGTCCCTCGCCGTGAACTCGGTCTCGACCCTGGGAACCTCCCTGTTCGAGGTCAGCGTGCATCCGCAGAATGGCCGGATCTACGTGCCCCATACCGAAGCGCGCAACTTCGTCCGCTTCGAGCACCCCCTCGGCGTCGAGGGTCACGTCGTCGACAACCGCGTCGCCGTCGTCGACCCCAACCAGGGCAACGCGGTGACCCAGATCGACCTCAACGGCCATATCGACCGGGAGTCCAGCGCCCCGGGCAACCTCGCCGAACGGCAGGCCAGCATCTCGCAGCCGGGGATGATGGTCTGGGAGAGCGACGGATCCCACGCCTGGCTTACCGGAATCGGCTCCCGCAAGTTGTTCCGGCTCGACGGAAACTGCCTCGACGCCGCATGCATCTTCGGCCCCGACCGCGCCGCCCCTCAGAGTGTCGAGGTCGGCGGTGGTCCCAGCGGCGTGGCCCTGTTCGAGGATCGTGACCGGGCCTACGTGCTCGACCGCTTCGACAACCGGGTCGTGCTGGTCGATACCGCGGCACTGACCGCGGTCGGCGCCGTCCCGTTGACCGACCCCAGCTCGGCGGACGTGCGGGACGGCCGGCGTTTCCTCTACGACGCCGTCGACCTGTCGGGCCACGGCGACGCCGCCTGCTCGAGCTGCCACATCTCCGGAGACCTGGACGGACTCGCCTGGGACCTGGGCAATCCCGCGGGGGAACTACAGCTCTACGGCACGCCCGGGGACAACGTGCGTTTCGTCGCGCCCCGGCCGAACGGTCCCGAAGAATGCATCGGAGGAGATTGCGTGGAACGGGACGGTTTCGATCCGCAGAAAGGACCGATGACCACCCAGACCTTCCGCGCCATGGTCGAACCGCTCCACTGGCGCGGCGATCGGGGCACCTTCGCCGCGTTCAATCCGGCCTTCGTCGGACTGCTCGGTTCGGCCGACGTCGACCCCGGCTCCGGGACCGCCGGCCTGTCCGAGGCGGATATGGAACTGTTCCGCCGCTTCGTGCTAGGGATCGCCTTCCCCCCGAACCCCTACCGCACCCTCGGCGACGGTTTGCCCGACGCCACGGTGCAGATCCCCGATCATCCCGTGGTGGGCAACCCCACCACCGGCGAGACCCTGTTCACCTCGTTACCGATCGTAGGTGCGTCTCCCTGCTCCGGCTGCCACGCACTCCCCTTCGGCACCGCCGGCGGCAAACTCGGCGGCATCCAGCCCGGAGACCCGACCACCGCCTGGGCCGGTCTGATCGACGGTACCCTGGACAACTCCCTGCACCAGGACCTCAAGGTCGCCCACCTACGCAACATGTACGAGAAGCCCGGACCGCCGCTGGGTAGCGGCGGCGCGACCCCCGATGCCCGCTCGGGATTCGGCTTCTCCCACAACGGCTCGTTCCCCGACCTGGCGTCGTTTCTCAGCATCAACGTGTTCAACCTGAACGCCCAGCAGGTGCGGGACATCTCCACCTTCCTGTTTCACTTCCCCACCGGCACACGCCCCGCCGTCGGCAAACAGTTGACCCTTCCCGCCGGCGCGGCCCCGACCGGAAGCGCCGAAGAGGAGGCGTTGCTGCAAACCCTGATCTCCCTGGGCGACCTGTCCAACGCCGACCGGCACTGCGACCTGACCGCCTCCCTGCGCTTCGGCGGGGGCCCGGCGATCTTCCGGCTCGAAGGTGGGGGCTGGGTTCCCGACCGGGCGGCGGACTCGGTGCTTTCCACGGCGCTGTTGCGCACCCAGGCGGACGGCCCGTTGACCTTCACCTGCGGGACCGTCGGATCGGGAGCCCGCCTCGGCGGGGACCGCGACGAGGATGACTTCCTCAACCGGGACGACTGCGCCCCGTCGGACAGCACGACCTGGCGACTGCCCGCCGCCGTCGACCGGCTGCGGCTCGCGGGAGACGACCCGCTGCAACTCGACTGGCAGCACGACGCGCTGGGCGCGGGCCCATCGCTGACCTACGAGGTGCTCTCCGCCCCCCTCGATGCGCTGTCGGCGGGGCCGGGAGACGCGCCGGTGATCGAGCAGGGACTGGCATCCCTCGGCGCCAGCATCCCCTCGCCGAAGCCCGCCCGGGGAGAGGGCGCCTTCTACCTCGTGCGCGGCCGAAACGTCTGCGGCGCCGGCCCGGTCGGAGCTCCCTGAGCGAAGGATCGACCCGGTAGCGAACGATCGACCCGATTGCCGGCCGGTTCCGCGGGATTCCGGCATGAATCTTGGATTGACATCGAGACGGCCTCGACCTACCCTTCTCGTCTTGTTCACTCCAATGCCGGCACCTGAAACATGCGCGTGGCTCCCCTGAGGGGTAACGCGCCGCCGGACGGACCCCCGGGAGACTCATGGCCAAATCCACAAAGGGATTCTCCGCGAAGGATCGCATCGAGCACTCGGTCTACGGTACCGGAACCATCGCGGATGTCACCGATCGCTACACCATGATCGACTTCGACGAGCACGGCTCGAAGAAGTTCCTGACGAGCATGGTCAAGCTGTCGCCGAGCGACACCGAGGCTCCGGCCAAGGTGCGCCGCAAGAAGACCACCAAGAAGAAGGTGGCCAAGAAGACGACGACCAAGAAGACCGCCAAGAAGACGACCAAGAAGAAGGTGTCGAAGAAGAAGGCCGCCGAGAAGGACGCGGGAGACGAGGAGGAATAGCCTCCGCTCCGCGCGGCAGGATCAGGGTGCCGGCGCCGCCGGCTGACCGGCGCCCTGCAGCGGCTTCCCGTCGGGCCGCTTCAGCTTCCCCCCATCGTCCGCCGCGATCTCCGGGTCCCGGCTCATCTCCCGCGCCAGCCGTTCCATGCCCGTGATCGCGGTACGCATGGACCCCTCCAGCGCCATGGCCTCGAAGGCACCCACCGTGCCTCCGGCCTCCGACCAGCTGAACTGTTCCACCAGCAGACAGGAATCGCCCAGTGGTGTGAGCAACCATGCTCCACGAAGCTGCCGCATCGGCTGCAGCCCGTTCGCCGCCTCCCGCACCTCTTCGCGGCGGAGATCGTCATCTCTCAGATCCAGTTCGAACCAGAGTTCCCAGAGGCCGCCCTCTGAAGCTCGGAACAACTCCTCGTTGGACTGGTAGCGGGAGATCCAGTAGCGGCCCACGCCGAAGCGCTGGGCACGCTGAAGAATCCGTCGGCCGTCGGTCCCGGACGCACCTTCGATCGGCAGGGAATGATCGATCGGCAGATAACCGACGTGCCGCTCGTCGGCGTTGATCGCACGCCACCAGGCCTCGACCGGGAGATCGCTGTAGAGCACCGCGAACCCGCGCTTGCCGATGCGATCGATCGCCGGGCGGCCGGCCCGTTCCAACGCCTTGCGATAGAGCTCCTCGGGCACCGCCGCCTCGAAACGCCGGGTGCGGCTGGCCCGCTCCAGCCCGAGACCGTCGAGTTCTTCCAGCAGAGAGCCGGTCGCGGGACAGGCCCCGGAGTCACCGGTCTCCCCGGCGGCCGGTTCGGCGGTTTCGGTCGGGGAGGCACCGCTGGAACCCGCGGGGGGCGGGGCGACCTCGGCGACGGCGGTCAGGCTGAGCAGCAGCAGGCTGAGAAAACCCATGAGATCCCCGGGGAACGGCGATGGACGTCCCTTCCAGTGTACCCGCGGCCACCGGTTTGCACCGCCCGGCCGGGGGCCCCATCTTCGACCCAGACCGCCCGGTGTGTACTCGGCGGCCCATCGCACCGGAGAACGCCTGAATGCCCGCACCGTCGGCCCCGAAGCGCAGCGCGATCGACTCCCGGCCTCTGGCCTGGGTGCTGTTGATCTGCGCCCTGGTCGCGGCGACCGGCTGCTCCAGCCACTTCCCGGCATCCGAGTCGGACCTGGAGCGCTCGGAGCGGGATTTCGACGCCGCCGAACTGCGCGGCGCGTTGGAGCGCATCGGTCTCTGGCACGAGACCCACGCCACCGGCGTGACCGCCGAGCTTGCCGCGGGCATCCCCGATACGGAGATCCGGGACACCCTGGCTCGCCTGCCGTTGAGCCCGACCCGCGAGGTCGAGCTGCTCTGGAACTGGCGCAACGGTGAGGAGAGCGTTCACCCGCTGATCTGGTACCACGATTTCCTCTCCGCCGAGGAGTCCGCCCGGGAGTACAAGCGTCTACGGCGCAACCCGCTGATCGGTTGGGATCCGGACTATCTCCCGATCTTCGAATTCCAGGGGGAGTGGTTTGCCGTCTACTGCGGCAAGGAGGGCCGAAACGCCGGCCCGGTCATCCACCTGTTCGTCGAGGAAGAGCCCCGCCTGGTGGCGACCAACCTGACCACCTTCCTCTCGACCATGGCCGAAGCCTTCGACAGCGGCGCCTTCGCCTGGGACGCCAAGGCCGAGGGCATCGTCGACGACGTGGTCGCCGTGGAGGCGATCCACCGGCGGCGCAACCCCGGACGGGAATTCCCCTACGCCCTGCCCTGAGCCCGCGCTTCGCCCACCGTAGCCCCCTGACCGGGTCGTGTATAGTCGCCCCGTTCCACTCCAATCATCGCCGCGAAGCCGGGCGAAGTCGCCCGCCGCGGCCGCCGTTTCCGGGGGACTCGATGCGTGCCGCCAGCCTATGGATCTTGATCGGATTCGCCGGACAGGCGCTGTTCTTCTCACGCTTTCTCGTGCAGTGGATCGTCTCGGAACTGCGCGGCGAGAGTGTCGTCCCCCGGGCGTTCTGGTTTCTCAGCATCGGCGGGGGCGCGCTGCTGCTGACCTACGCCATCTACCGGCGCGACCCGGTGTTCATCGCCGGCCAGAGCATCGGGCTGTTCGTCTACCTGAGGAACCTGTGGTGGGTTTCGCGCCGCGGCGGGCAGCCGCCGATGGGGTTGGACGGCACCCCGACCGCCAGCGAGGCCAAGCCCTGACCTCTCCTTGACGGAGGCCCCGCTTTGTCCGGATCTGCACGTATCGTCAGCCTGATCGCCAGCGCCAGCGAGATCCTCTGCGCCCTCGGCCTGGAGGAGCGCCTGGTCGGGATCTCCCACGAATGCGATCACCCGGTCTCGATCACCGGGCTGCCCCGGCTGTCGGAGCCCAAACTCGACCCGCGTGCCCCGTCGGCGGACATCGATCAGCGGGTGCGGGATCTGGTGTCCGAAGGGCTCTCGATCTACCGCATCGATGTGGACCGGCTGCAGGCGTTGAAGCCGGATCTGATCGTGACCCAGGATCAGTGTGCGGTCTGCGCGGTCAGCCTGCGGGATGTCGAGGATGCGTGCCGCCTGCTGACCGGGCTGGACTGCCGGGTCGTCTCCTGCGAACCCCACTGCCTGGCGGACATCGATGCCGACGTGCGCAAGATCGCCGAAGCCGCCGGCGTCCGCGAGGCGGGCGAGGCGTTGATCCGCGAGATGCGGGCAACCCTCGATGGCGTGCGGCAACGAACCCGGGGGCTGGAGCGTCCGCGGGTTGCCTGTGTCGAGTGGATGGATCCGCCGATGATCGGCGGCGGCTGGGTGCCCGAACTGGTCGAGGCCGCCGGGGGACGTCCGTTGATCGTCGACGAGCCGGTCCGCTTCCGCCAGGTGACCTGGGATGAGATTGAGGCGGCCGACCCGGAGGTCGTGGTGGTGATGCCCTGCGGGTTCCCGATCGATCAGACGCGAGGCGAACTGAACGCCGGGGGCGAGGTGCCCGAACGACTGGCCGCACTCGAGGCGACAGCCAATGGGCGCACCGTACTGGTCGACGGCAATGCCTGGTTCAACCGGCCCGGGCCGAGACTGGTGCAAAGCGCCGAGATCCTCGAAGCGGTGTTCCACCCGGGCACCCGCCCCGGGGAGGACCGCTTCGAGGTCTGGAACCCGGTCGGCTAGCTCTAGCGCTCGACGGTGCCCCGCATGGCGTCGCCGATCTCCGGTCGCGCCTCCGCGCCGGACAGGTAGCCCGGTTCGACCCGGAGGCGGGTGCGCTGTTCGTAGGCGTAGCCGATGGCGATCACCGCGGCGTCGTCGCCGGCGCCGGCCATGAACGAGATGCCCGCCGGCAGCCCGTGCACCTCCCCCATCGGCACCGACAGGTGCGGGTAGCCCGCGACGGCGGCCATCCAGCCGGCGCCGGCCCAGCTGGGCCAGACGTCCCCGTTGACCGGATCGATCCGCGGAGCGACCGGGCCGGAGGGTGAGACCAGAACGTCCACCTCGTGTTCGGCCAGCAGCCGGTCGATCCCGTTCTGCCTCACGGCGCGCTGGACCTCGTCCCGGGCCGCGATGTACTCGGGGTCGTCCGTTCCCTTGCGCTCCACCGAGAGCTCGAACAGGCTTTGATCGAACAGCGCCAGCTCGACGGCGGCGTGGCGCTTGTTGAAGGCGATCAACTCCTCCAGGCTGCGCACCTCGACCGCCGCGGCGGCGTCGGCCAGGTACGCGTCGAGGGTCGCCTTGAATTCGGTCTCCATCAGCATCGCGCTCTTGGCGCCCCAGTTCTCCACCCCGGTGTCGAAGCTCTCGATCTCGACCGGAGTCGCCCCCGCCTCTTCCATCGCGGCGACGGCAGCGTCGAACAGCGCGATGGTGTCGGCGTTGGAACCGGTGGCGAAGCGCAGCACCCCGATCCGTTTGCCGGCCAGGGCGTTCTCGTCCAGCGCCGCCACGTAGTCGGTCTTGCCCTCTCCCGTGGCCATGGCGGTCAGCATCATCGCCGTTCCCCGGACGGTCTTGGTCATCGGCCCGGCAGTGTCCTGAGAAAACGAGATCGGCACGATGTACTGCTGGGAGACCAGTCCGACCGTCGGCTTGAAGCCGACGACTCCATTGATCGTCGACGGGCAGATGATCGAACCGTTGGTCTCGGTACCCACGGCGCCGGCGCCCAGAGACGCCGCCACCGCGACACCGGAACCGGAGCTGGAACCACAGGGGTTGCGGTCGGTCATGTGGGGATTGCGCACCTGCCCACCCAGAGAAGACCAGCCGCTCATCGAATCCCGCGAGCGAAAGTTGGCCCACTGGCTCAGGTTGGTCTTGCCCAGGATGATGGCGCCCGCCGCTCGCAGCCCGGCGACCAGCGGTGAATCCCGTTCGGTCAGGTTGGCCTCGAGGGCCAGCGAACCGGCGGTGGTCGCGACCGGGTCGGCGGACTCGATGTTGTCCTTCAGCAGCAGCGGAACCCCGTGGAGCGGTCCGAGATCCTGCCCCGCTGCCCGGGCGGCGTCGGCTTCCCGGGCGTCTTCCAGCGCCCGGGGGTTGAGCGCCAGCACACTGCGCAGCTCCGGACCCGAGCGATCGATCCGCTCGATCCGGTCGAGATAGGCCTGGACCACCTGCTCGGAACTCACCTCGCCCGCCTGCAGCGCCGCGGCAATCTCGGGCAAGGTTCGGGCGGGCCAGCCGTCCGGCCGGTAGTCCTCGCCGGACGCTTCGCCCTGCCCCGTCGCGGCATCGCCGGGTCCCGGCGCACACGCCAGGCTCAACGAGATCAGAAGGATCAGGAAAACCCAGCAACCGAACCGGCGAAACGACATCGACGCTCCCTTCATCTGTGCGACTCGCTAGGCCCAAGACCGTACCCCGGTTCGCAAGCTTCGCCAAGCCGGCCGCCGCGGCCCTCTCGCCTCCGGCGAAATCAGGCGTATGCTTGCCCCATGTACCGCATCGAGACCGCCGCTCCGAACTGTCGCCGGGAGATCCTCGATCTGCTGACCGCGGCGCAGCTGCCGACCGCCGGAGCCGAGGACCATCTGGAGCATTTCTTCATCGCCCGGGACGGCGGGCGGTTGGTAGGGTCGATCGGTCTCGAGATCCATGGCGATGTGGGCCTGCTGCGGTCCCTGGCGGTCGCCGCGCAGGCTCGCGGAGGCGGACTGGGAGAGCAGCTCGTGGCGCGCCTGATCGAATACGCCCGCGGCCGGGAACTGCGGAGCATCTATCTGCTGACGACGACCGCGGAGCACTACTTTCCCCGCTTCGGTTTCGAGCCGATCCCGCGGGAGGCCGCGGATCCCCGGCTCGGGGCGTCCCTGGAGTTCCAGGGGGTCTGCCCCGACAGCGCCGCCTGCTTGCGGCTGGAGTTGTAATGGCACCCCAGGTCCCCGGCTTCGACGAACCCTCGCCGAAACCCCGGCGACGACGGCGTCAGCGCTCGACCCTGCGCTGGCTTCCCCGTCGCCTGCTGCGGCCGTTCCTCGTCATCGCGCTGTGCCTCACCGTGATCTTCATCGCCGTCAACTGGGCGCTGCGCAATCAATCGAGGCTCGATATCCAACATCGCAACACCGCGGTGATGGACGGCTACCGCAAGGCGCTGGAGAAGCACCTGGACCAAAACGGGGCGTACCCGGCGTCGCTGGCCGAGCTGCCGCCGCTGCGGCGCAACGTGTGGCAGGGGCAGGATGTGGACGACTGGGGCGAGACCCTGCA
>CAZBZH010000083.1:0-11336 GCA_964496265.1 uncultured Acidobacteriota bacterium
GTTCAGTCCCTTGCGGTCGCTGATCTCACCGCCGCGCACCACCTCGCAGAAGATTCGCGGCTGGCGCACCTTCCGTACCCGCAGCTCCACCTTGCCGTCGTCGATCAGGATCCGATGCCCGGGTCGCACGACGCCGGCCAGGGCGCGGAAGGGCACGGGGATCTGCCCCTTGTCGATCCGCTGACTCCCCGCGCAGAGGGTGACCTCATCGCCGACGCCGAGATCCTGGGGCTCCCCCAGCACTCCCAGACGGAATCGCGGCCCCTGGAGGTCGGCCATCACCGCCACCGGGTGCTTCAGCCGGGCGGCGACCTTGCGCACCATCTCGACCCGCCGGCGATGGTCCTCGGGACCGCCGTGGGAGAAGTTCAACCGGGCCACATCCAGGCCGGCCTCGACCAGCTTACGCAGGATTCTCGGGTTGTCGGATGCGGGACCCAGGGTCCCTGCGATCTTGGCTCGGGTACGTTCCACGCTGTTTCCTTCCCTCTGGACGGCACCGGCTCCCGGTCCGGGAACCGTTCGATACGCTCTCGTCACCGGCCCTCGGGAGTTGCGGTTCCGTCGGGACCGGGGCGATAGTACAAGAGCTTCGATTACAAAACCGGTCCTTGCCCGTGCCCGGGAGCCTCGGACCTTTATTCGACGGGCGTTTGTGGGGCGCCCAAGGAGGCTAGCGTGCCGATCGTTCTCGCCGTTCACGGCGGTGCCTGGAACATTCCCGATGCAGCCGTCGAGGCGCATCGGGAGGGTGTGCGCGAAGCCTTGCGAGCCGGCTGGGCCGCCCTGAGCGAAGGAGGATCCGCCCTGGATGCCGTGGAAATCGCGGTTCGGGTGCTTGAGGAGGACCCGACCTTCGACGCCGGGGTCGGCTCGCGGCTCAACCGTGAGCGCAAGGTGGAGCTGGACGCCTCGATCATGTGCGGCCGGGAGCTCAACGCCGGCGCGGTGGCCGCCGTCCAGCGGGTGCGCCACCCGATAAGCCTGGCCCGCAAGGTGATGGAACAGACCCATCACGTGATGCTCTGCGGCCAGGGTGCCGGCCAGTTCGCCGACGAGATCGGGATGAAGCGCTGCCGCACCCGGGATCTGCTGGTCGGCCGGGAGCTGGAGCGCTACGAGCGGGTCATGGCCGGCGATCGCCGCCTGGTTCAGGAGGAGTTCGAGAAGCCGGCGCCGATGGGCACCGTCGGCGCCATCGCCATGGATGCCAAGGGCAATCTGGCCGCGGCCACATCCACCGGCGGCATCCAGGACAAGATGCCCGGCCGGGTCGGCGACACCCCGATTCCCGGCAGCGGCACCTTCGCCGACAACAAGCTGGGAGCGGCCTCCTGCACCGGCCACGGCGAGAAGATCATGCGGGTCGTGCTGGCCAAGGCGGCCGTCGACCGCCTCGCCGGAGATATCCATCCCTCCACCGCAGGCATGGGGGCGCTCAGCACGATGCGCCGAGTCCGCGGCAAGGGGGGCTTGATCCTGCTCGACCGCCACGGCCGGGCCTCCGCCCGGTTCAACACCCCGCGCATGGCCCGGGGCGTCGCCGACGAGGCCAAGGGCCTGCGGGTCGGCGTCGATCGCGGAGCGTTGCGCCGGTGAGGCTTCCGATCTGGCTAGGCTGGCTTTTGCTGGCCGGGACGGTCTTCACCGCGGGATTGCTGCGCCAATCCCACGACCGCACCCCTGCGTCGCCGTTCCTGCCGCCGCTGGTGGGAAGCCTGCTGTTCGCCGGATTGATCGTGTTGTTGCTGGTGGCCTGGCGGGAGCGTTCCCTCGGAGTCACCCGGGGCAAGGGCATCCGCCTGGGCAGCCTGACGCCGCTGATGCTGATCCTGCTGATCGAGAAGTGGATCTCGAGCGGCACCTACAGCGCCCTGTTCCACGCCGTGGCGCCCCGCGGCGCGAGCGACGCCCTGCTCGACGCCTACTTCAAGGCGTTCATCGGCATCGCCCTGGTCGGGGTCTGTATCGCCGTGGCCTGGATGACCCCCTCGACCCGCAACCGGGTGATCCGCATGGCTCACCCCGCCCGCTGGCCGATCGCCGGTGCCGGCGGACTGCTGATCATCGCCGGGATGTACCTGATCCTGACCCTGCTCGGCCTGGCCCTCGGCGGTGCCCTCAGCCTGCGCTGGCCGGACAACTCGACGGTGGTCTGGTGGAGCGTGGGCGGCCAGGCGCTGCTCGCCTTCGCCGAGGAGCTCTACTACAGGGGCCTGGTGCTGTTCGAGCTGCTGCGCATCGCGCCCCGCCTGGGGCTGCGGGCGCCGACCAGCCGGCGCTGGTTCGCGCTTTTGACCTCCTCCTTCCTGTTCTCCATCGAACATCTGCCCCTGGACCGGCCGATGGAAGAGCTGATGCGCCACGGGGTGTTCACCCTCTCCCTGGGCCTACTGCTCGGCATCATCGTGCTGATCACCCGCAACCTCCACTTCGCCGCCGCGATCCACGCCTGGATCAACTGGCTGCAGCTGCGCGCCGCGCCCCAGCTGATCGACAGCGCCGGCGAGCCTGCCCTGCCCCTCAACACCTACATCGCCATCGCGCTGGTGCTGGCGCTGGTGCTGGCCTTCACCATGAGCGGCCGCAGGCAAAGGCCCGCGACGGGCTAGGCGACCGGCTAGGGCGCCGGACTTGTGCGGCACAGGCCGGGAACCGATATTTTCCGGACCATGCCCCGCCCCTCGACACGGTTCCTGCTGCTCGCGCTGATCCTGCTTGCGGGATGCAGCGGCCCATCCGGCGACACCGCCCGCGATGCGACGGATCACTCCGGAAAACTGCGATACCCCTGGGCGGTGATCCCCATCCCGGCCTCGGCCGACTTTTACAGCGTCCACTTCATCGACGAGCGCCACGGCTGGATCGCCGGAGGCGGTCACCTGGTGCAGGGAGGATTGGTCGGCCACACCGAGGACGGCGGCCTCAACTGGGACTTCGCGAACAACGTGGCCCCGACCAAACGGGGCGCCTCTTTCGCAATCCGGGACGTGCACTTCTGGAGCGCCGAGCGGGGCGTCGCCGTCGGATCCCACGGCGTCGTGGCCCAGACCTTCGACGGCGGCCGGACCTGGACCGTGGTGCGCCGCGGCCCCGGCTACGAGAGCCTGATCGACCTGCAATTCGTCGACGCCGGCCACGGCTTCGCGGTCGGCACCCGGGAGCTCCTGGAGACCGTCGACGGCGGTGACACCTGGAGCCCGGTCCGCGCCGAGGAGAGCGGCAACGACGGCCGAATGTCCGGAAGAGCGATCCACTTCCTCGACCGTCGGCGCGGCATATTGGTCGGCAAGCACGGAAAGCTTCGGCGCACCGTCGACGGCGGGCGCAGCTGGCATGCTCCCCTGGCCATGCCCTCACTCTCCGGCCAACAGGCGCTCCTCGATGTGACCTTCGCCGATCGGCGGAACGGCTGGGCCGTCGGCGAGAAGGGTTTGATTCTGCATACCGACGACGGCGGAGCCAACTGGACCCATCAACCGAGCGGCGTTCGGGACGGACTGACCTCGGTCCGGTTCCACGACAGCCGGCGAGGCTGGGCGGTGGGTTACGACAGGGGTCGGCGCCGTTCCGTGGTGCTGTCGACCGACGATGGCGGGATTCAATGGAGCGAGGCCTACGTCCTGCCCTTCGAGGAGCTGGAGGGCCTTCACCTCGACGACTCCGGCGCGCTGTGGGCGATCGGACGCCACGGCAGTCGTGGCCCGCAGGTGCTGCTCCATCGCCGTCCGGGCGACGATATCGCCGGACTATGACGCCGGCGGCGTGAAGACCACCGACTCCAACAACGCGTCGAAGGTCGTGAGCTGGGTCTCGGCCTCGTCGGGGCTCAGGTGGTAGCGGGTGTAGAGGGCAAGCAACCCACCGTCGCGCAGGGTGAAGGCGAACCGGCGGCGCGCGTGGTGGGTCAGCCGATCCCAGGTATCGATCACCACGAAACGCTGGCCGTCGACACGTAGGCTGTAGCGATCGGCTTCGTCCCGATGGGCCGCATCGTCGAGTTGCGACAGGGCTCCGGGGATGCGCAGATCCAGCGACACCGGACGTTCGAGCCGGTCTCGTTCAACGCCGAGATCCTCGAAGACCAGCACCTGCCGGCGTTGCTGCAGCAACTGAGCATCTCCATGATCCCGGTGGTACCAACCCTGGGGCGGCACCAGGCCCAGACGATGCTCCCCGGCTTCGATCCAGAGCAGCTCCGGGGCGGGATCCGGCGGCGGGTCGTCCTCGCCACCGCCGCATGCGGCGAACAGGCAGAGCAGTCCGACACACACGAACCCGTAGCACCACCACGCCCCCGAGCCGCGCGGCCGACTCACACGGCATCCTTGACCGGCGCGGGGAACTCCAGACTCTCGACCACCTGCTCGAACAGCATCAGATCCTCGAGGCTGCCGCGGAACCGCGCCACGTAAAGATGCCCGCGGGAAACGACGTAGTACTCCCGGCCGCGCCTGGTCTTGCCCTTGTCGTCCCAGACGTAGTCCACCGCGCGAGCGGCGTGGCCGTCGATCTCACGCTCCCCGTCACGGCGATCACGGATCTTGACCCACGGCGGTTTGGCCTCGGGATCGAATCGCACCCGATCGACCACATCGTCGATGGTGAAACCCGGCCGCGGGATCGCGAACTCGGTACGGCCGCGTTCGTCGATCCGGGCATGCCGTTTCATCAAGCTGGTGTACTCGGCCACCGTGATGAATGCCCCGGCGCGGAGGAAACGAACCCCCTGCAGACCGGCGGACTGGACCCGCTGACGCTCCCAGTCGGTGCCCGGAGGCGAGAAACGCGCCGGAGCCGCGGACCAATCGAAGGTCTCCGCCGCAGGCAGCGGAGCCGCCACGATACCCGCCGCCTCGCCCGAACCGGATCCGCTACATCCCCATGTCAGGAGAACGATCGAGCACCTCAGCAGAACGTGAGCGTGGTGCCTGCCCATAGGGCAAAAGTAGGGCCCGCCCGCCCGCCGGACCACCCCGGGACCTAGCGCCGAACGAGTGGGCAATCCTCCGCCGAGCCCTGCACCGAGTGGGCGCGTGTATCACCGAAACGTCAGCCCCCGTTCACCGATCCGTCACCGAACTACGGCGTCATGGTCTTCCCGTCCCGGGCCACCCGGCCCGGCCCCAAGGAGGAGACCGCATGTCGACCGATCGCCGAAGCTTCCTGAAGAAGGGTGCGCTGACCGCCACGGGTATCGCCCTGGCAAGCCCGTTCCACAACCTGTTCCTGCGCCGCGTCCACGCCGGTGTCCCTGCCGAAGTCGGCGATCTCGGCCCGCTGCTGCCGACGCCGGATCAGACCACCGGCCTGAACCTGCTCAAGCTGCCCGAGGGCTTCAGCTACAAGTCCTTCGGCTGGACCGGCGACCTGATGGACGACGGCACCCTGACGCCGAACCGTCACGACGGCATGGCCATCGTCGAGGAACGCCCCGACGGTGAACTGGTGCTCATCCGCAACCACGAACGGGGCGGCTCGGCCCCCGGCGACCCGCTGCCCTTCATCGGCAACGGCCGGGTACCGACCTACGATGCGCTGCAGATCCCGGGAGCCCTTTCCGGTATCGGTGGGGGCACCAGCGCCGTGTTCTTCCGCGACGGCGAGTTCACCGGCGCCGTCGCGACCCTGGCGGGCACCCTGACCAACTGCGCCGGCGGTCCGACCACCTGGGGCACCTGGCTCAGCGGTGAGGAGGTCACGATCCTCGGCGCGCCGATCGGAGCCCAGGACCACGGCTTCATGTTCGAGATCCCCTCTCCCTACCTCGGCCCCGCCTCGGCCCGTCCGATCGTCGAGATGGGCCTGATGGACCACGAGGCCTGCGCCTTCGACCCGCGCACCGGCTACGTCTACCTGACCGAGGACAATGGGCCGAACTCCGGCTTCTACCGCTTCCGTCCCGCCGACATGAGCGGAACGATCGGTTCGCTGGAACGGGGCGGAAGCCTCGAAATGATGCGGGTCGTCGGCCGCCCCAACGCCGACCTGCGCAGCGCCCAGCAACACGAGCACTACGAGGTGGACTGGGTTCCGGTGCCCGACCCGGTCGCCGCCCCCGAACGGCTCGAAGCACCCGCTCCCGGCTTCCCGCCGATCCAGGGCGCCGGCCGCTCGGGGCCGTACCTGCAGGGCGAAGCCGGAGGCGGCGCCCGCTTCGCCCGCCTCGAAGGTGCCTGGTACCGGGACGGCGTCGTGTACTTCACCGACACCAGCGCCGGTCCGGTCGGAAAGGGTGTCGTCTGGGCCTACCAGGCCGATCCCGCCGGCAACGGCGGCACCGATACGCTGACGGCGATCTTCTCCTCCCCCGACGAGTCGGTGGCGGACAACCCGGACAACGTGACCGTCGGCCCCTTCGGGCTGGTGATTCTGTGCGAGGACGGCGGAGGGCTGGTCGGCCCCAACGGCCGGGAGTTCGGCGCCCGCCTGCTGAGCCTCTTGACCGACGGCGTGGCTCCGGTTGCCGAGAACAACATCCTGCTCGAGGACCCGCTGCCGAACAAGCCGTTCATCGAGCCCGGAGACTACCGGGGTGCCGAGTTCGCCGGCGCGGTGTTCGATTCCAGCGGCGAGACCCTGTTCGTCAACATCCAGACCCCCGGCGTGACCTTCGCCATCCGCGGCCCCTGGCGCCGCGCCTGATCCGGCACGACGCTCGATGCGCCTCTCTTCCCCAACCGGGGAAGGGGGGCGCTCCTGTCAGGAAACGCCCGGGCCTCTCGATGTCCGCCGCAGCCGGATCGCGCCGCGAACCCGGGAGGGGTCCACCACCCTCCCCTGCTGCAGGATCTCCAGCTCGCCCCGGGCGACCATGCGGCGGGCGGCCCGGCGCACCGGCTCCATCAGCGGGCGCCAGGCCTCGGGAGCCACCGCGCGGGCGACCTCGGAAGGGCAGATCGTGGCCCCTCCCCGGCGGCGCGCAAGCAGGTCGGTGATAGCTCGCTCGAGCCCCAGGTCGCGGCGGGAGTTCCCGCGATGGCGGCGGCAACCGGCGGAGCAGTAGCGCATGCGCTCCCAGTTGGCGGCCCAGGCCTTGCGCCACTGCATCTCGCGGCCGCAGCTGGCGCAGACTTTCGGCTGGATGGATACGTCTCGGCCCACGACTGCCCTCCGGGGACAGCCTAGCGGTCCCCGTCAGGTTCGGCCAAGTCCGGTTGATCCGCCACGTCGTTGGCCTCGAGGAAGTCGAGGATCGACTGCTCTTCGCCGGAGCGCGCCGCCTCGGCCAGGCCCTTCACCAGATCCGCGATCCGGCTCGCCGACTCCTCGATCACCGACACGCCGCGAATCGCCTCGGACTCCGGGGGCAACTGGTTGCGCAGCATCTGGGCGCGGCCGAGGATCGTGGTCAGCGGGTTGTTGATCCGGTGGGTCATCACCCGCACCGCCTTGAGGGCCTGTTCCATGCGCACCGCTCGGGAACGCTCGTGACGTTTGCGTTCCTTGCGCGCCTCATCGTCTACCCGCTCCTGAAGCGCGGCAACCTGACGCGCGAGCAGCGCCAGGTTCAGCAGACGCTGCGCTTCCAACTCGCTGGATTCGGATCCGGGCCGCAGCGCCTCGTCGGGCAGCTCCCGAATCTGGCGCTCATAGTCATCGAGAGCCCGTTCCAGCAGTTCCTCGGGAGCGGCGCTCTCACCGATCATCTCCACCGCTCGCTCGTGCAACCGGCAGAGCGACTCGAGCTCGGGTGAGCGCTCGGCCAGCAGACGTTGAATGCGCCCCAGGGTCGCGTCATCGCCCTGCATCAGGCAGCTCCCGATTCGGCCAGCGGCTCGAGGGGCACGCAGAGCACGAAGTCCGCACCGCCCCCTTCACGATCGCGATAGTCCAACCGACCGCCGTGGGCGCGGGCGATGGCCCGGGCCTCGTAGAGACCGACGCCGATGCCTCGCGGCTTTCCGGTCAGCACCTCGCCCCCCTGCTCGAAGGGCGCGAAGATGCGCTTGCGGTCGGCCTCGGGCACCCCGGGGCCGCGGTCGGCGACCCGCAGCACGACTCCCGGCCGCTCTCCCTCCCGGCTGCGCAGGTTGGCCTGACGCACCTGCAGCTTCACCGGACAGGTCGGCGGCGAGAACTTGAAGGCGTTGTCCAGCAGGTTCGACACCGCCCGGGCCAGCTGGCCCGAGTCCGCCTGCCAGCCCTCGATCATGTCGCAGTCCAGTTCGACCCCGTCGACGCCGGCAAGCTCGATGGCATCGTGAGCCACCGAGGCGGCATCCGCCGGGCCGACGCGCAGAGGGTCCGAACCGTTGCTGATCTCGGTGGTGCGGAACAGGTTGTCCAGCAGGGCGCCGAGATTCTCCGAGGCGGCGACGATGGTCTCGAGGGATTCCTTGCGTTCCGCGGCGCCGACGTCGTAGTCCCGCAGGAAGGTCGCCGCCGAGAGCACGGCGGTCAGCGGCGTGCGCATCTCGTGGGACAGGTTCGCGACGAAGCGTTCCTTGGTCTTGTCCAGCGCCTTGAGGTTCTCGTGAGCCCGGCGGAGCTGCGCCGTTCGCTTCTGAACCAACTCATCCAGCCGGTCGCGGCTGGCGGTCACCTCGTCGTGAAGCCGCGCCTTCTCCAACCCCGACTCGAGGTGAGAAGCAAGGGTGGTCAGGAAGCGGGTGTCGCGGGACTCGAAGCGCCCGTCGGGATAGGGCGCGTGAGCCAGCACGACCCGGCCCCCTCCGACCGGCACCGAGGCCACCGCGCGGGTGCCGACCTGCTGCGCCGCCTGGGGCCCGATCTCGAGGCCCACGTCGTCGACCACGCAGGCTCCGCCGGCTCCGATCATGCGCGTGACCAGATCCCGGCCGGATTCGCTATCCAGCAGCGGATCCTGGGCTCCACCGACGGTCTGTTCGAGAGCGAGGTTGCCCTGCTCTCCCTCGACCAGGCTGACCACCGAGGCACCGATCACCGACCGCGCCGCATCCAGTGCCGACTCGACGATCGCGCCCCGGTCGAAGCTCGAGCCGGTGGCCTGGAGGCTGTCGCTCAACTGCCGCAGGGCGTCCGCCTCGTGCTCCAGTCGATTGGCCAGCGCCGCCTCGGCCGCCAGGCGCTCGCCCAGCTCCAGGCTGGCGGCCACCGCGTCCTCGACGCCGTCCCCCCCGACCTTGATCCGGGTCCGTCCGGGGGCGTCCCGGGCATCGGCGACCTGGGAACGTACGCCGTGAAGCCGTTGGATGTGGGGGGCGAAGGCGGCATCGATCTGCTGCCCCAGGGTCGCGATGTCGATCTGCGCCCGGGTTCGCGTATCGGCCCGGTCGACCAGCCCCTCGATCATTCGCTTGCAGGCGTCGACGAAGATCTCGAGGACGCCACGGGAACGAAGAGCCACCGCCGGGTATCCATCACCCGCCTGGAGCCCGAGACAACGGCTCATCTCATCGACATCGAGGGCTTCGGGAACGTCCTGCTTGTTGAACTGGAACAGGATCGGGGTCCGATCGGGATCCAGCCCGTTGGCGCGTAGGTTGGCGTGGAGGTTCTGCAGCGCCCACTGGTTTTGCTGCTCCTTACCCGGCGTCGAGTCGGCGACGAACACCACCGCGTCGGCCCCGGCCAGGACGATCCGGCGGGTCGCGTCGTAGTGCACCTGCCCCGGTACCGTGTACGCCTTGAGCGCCACGCGGTAGCCGAAGATATCGCCCAGTTCGAAGGGCAGGAGGTCGAAGTAGAGGGTCCGGTCGTCTCCGGTATGGAGCGAGACCAGGCGGTTCTCTCCCCGCGGATCGGTCAGACGGTGCAGCGACTCCAGGTTGGTCGTCTTTCCGCCCAGCGCCGGGCCGTAGTAGACCAGCTTGGCCTGCAGGGTCTTGTCGGTGTGGCTCCACTGGGCCAACGTCGTCTCTCCCTCTCCGGTTCCGTCAGTTGGAAGCCATGTAGGGCCGCATCGCCCGCACCAGGGCGGCGGCCTCCAGCGGGCAGGGCCGTTCCTCATCGGCCCCGTCCTCGACCCGCGACGAGTCGATCATCCTGGAGGCGCACTGGGCGATCCGGCGCTCCAGTTCTCGGCAGTCGATCGGCCGCGGCGAGGGCATCTCGTGGGACGATTGCGTGCGTGCGGGACGGGCCATGGTCAATCCTCCGCCAGGATTTCGCGCACCCGGCGGATCAACTCCGACGGGGAGTAGGGCTTGGTCATGTAGTCCTCGGCGCCGAGCTCGAGGCCCCGGGTGCGATCGTGCTCGTGCCCCTTGGCCGAGAGCAGGATCACCGGGATCCCCGCCGTCTCCGGATCGGCCTTGAGTTCGCGGCAGACCGAGAACCCGTCCAGGCCGGGCATCATCACGTCAAGGAAGATCAGGTCGGGCGCGACCTGCTTGACCTTCTCCAGGCACTCCTCGCCGTCCTTCGCCGTTTCCGGCTCGAACCCCTCCGCCTTGAGAATGAACTCCAGCGGACGGCGGATGAAGGCGTCGTCGTCGACGATCAGCACACGGGCGCTCTCGGACATCAGCGGGATACCTCTTGTTCGATCTTGACGGTGACGAGGGTCACGTCGTCATGGGACGGCGCACCGCCTCGATAGGCGCGAACGTCGTCGAGAATCCGGTCGGTCAGTTCACGGGCGCCGAGGGCGCGGTGCTCGCGGGCCACGGCGAGCAGGCGCTCATGCCCGTACTGCTCGCGTTCTGCGTCCCGGGCTTCGGGGATACCGTCGGTGAACAACAACATCAGGTCCCCCGGCGACAGCTCGGCGGCCACCGGGGAGAACGTCTGCTCCTCGAGCACACCGAGAACCACGCCGCGGGCCTGAAGCTCTTCGTGGGTTCCATCGGCGCGAATCACCAGCAGTGGATGGTGTCCGGCGGAGACCACCTCGATCTGCCGCGCTCCGGGCTCGAGGCGGGCGAACAGCGCCGTGGCGAACAGGTTGGCCTGGGAGAAGTCGTGGTACAGGGTTCCGTTGACCGCCGAGAGCAGGGTCGCGGCGTCGGTCACGTGCCGGGACTCGGCGCGGAAGACCCCCTTGGCCGCCGCCATGAACAGCGCCGCGCCCACTCCGTGGCCGGAGACATCGGCGACCAGCAGCCCGAGACCGCCGTCGTCGAAGTTCAGATAGTCGTAGTAGTCCCCGCCGATGTTCTCGGCGGCCTGGCAGGAGGCGGCCACGTCGATGCCGGGGAAGGAGGGACCCGAGGCTGGTAGCAGCCCCTGGTGGATCTGCCGGGTCAGTTCGAGTTCCCGGCGACGGGCCTCGGCCTGGCGGACCTCCTCGGCCATGCGGTCGAGGCGGATGAACGACGAGGTCAGGGTCGCCAGGGCGCTGACCAGCTTGGTCTCGCCGGTGCCGTACATCCGCCCGCCGACGCGGCCCCGCAGACGGAGCAGGCCGAGGG
>CAZBZH010000084.1:0-8890 GCA_964496265.1 uncultured Acidobacteriota bacterium
CGTTCTGCTCGACGAGGAGCTGGAAGCTCCGTTGGGGGAGCCGG
Source organism: uncultured Acidobacteriota bacterium (assembly GCA_964496265.1). GTDB lineage: Bacteria > Acidobacteriota > Polarisedimenticolia > Polarisedimenticolales > Polarisedimenticolaceae > Mor1. The sequence continues at coordinate 45 of CAZBZH010000084.1, forward strand.
CCTTCGCCCTCCACAGCATGCTCGACCCGGATATCGACCGCTGGCCGCCCGGCTAGCCGTTCGCCCGTTCGGAGGGCCGGAAGCTCGACACGTCGCACCCCGGGGCTCGAGGTCGAGGCCCGGCCAGGGCGGGCTCCGGCCTCAGCCGGGCCCGCTCCGGCCGGAGCCTCGTCGCCTAGGGCTTACAGGTCGTGCAACGGCAGCGCACGGTGCCGCGCTCCGATTCGCAGCCGCCGGCGCCCTTGTTCAGTCCACAGTTCACCGTGGCGGAGTTGCCCTTGCCGTCGTCGCAGCTACCGCCGGTGATCTCGTTGGATTTGACCTGCAGGCTGCACGCCCCCGCCTCGTCTCCTTCCTCCCGGTCGATCCTGAAGGAGTGCCCGTCATGGCAGTTGACGTCGAACTGAGGCGTCAACGTGCCCAGCGGCCCGGTCTGGCAGGAGCCCAGTCCTTCGCTCGAGACGCAGCCGAAGCGGGTGTTGCCCCGAGCCTCACCCTGCACGCCGTCCCGGCAGATGATCTCGGTGCCCAGATAGGCTCCCAGGGATTCCACCACGCAGCCGCCGGCGCCGGTGCCGGTCGACAGGGTGTAGGTCACGCCGTCGACGAGGAAGGAGGTCTCGCCGCCCGCGTGCAGGGGAGCCGCCAGGGCCAGCAGGGTCCACAGGATGGCAACGCCGGATAGTCGTCGCATGAGTCACTCCGTTGGGAAGGCATCGGGACCCGGTTGAACATGGGCTCCGCGTCAGGAGAAGGGGGGGGCACGGCCGGCCGGGTGGTTCTCGATCCGAAACCCTGCGGTTTGGCGGGCCCTGGCACCGTACCATACCGTATGGTATGTTCTGCGTATGCCGACGACCGCCGTCAAGACCGCCGCCGCCAAACCCTCCCGGGCCCGTGCCGCCTGGCTCGAGACCGGCCTCGGACTGCTCGGGGAGCAGGGGGTCGACGGCCTGACCATCGACGCCCTGGCCCAGCGGCGTGAACGGACCAAAGGCTCGTTCTACCACCACTTCCGCGACTGGCAGCAGTTCGCCGAGGCGCTGCTGGCCCACTGGGAAGAGCACAACACGCTGCAGATCATCGAATTGGCCGAACAGGGTCGCAGCGCGGTCGAGAAGATGGACCGCCTGACCGAACTGACCGTCGAGCTGCCGGCCTCTCCGGCCAACGCGGTTCGCGCCTGGGCCCAGCGGGACCCGGTCGCCGCCGAGTACCAGCGCCGGGTCGACCGGCGCCGCCTGGCCTACGTCAAGCAGCTCTGCCGTGAGTCCGGGCTGGACGCCGGCGAGGCGGACCTGATCGCCCACATCGTCTACGGACTGTTCGTCGGCGCCCAGCAGATGCAGCCGGCGATCTCCCCGCAGAAGCAACGCAAGCTGTATCGCACCCTCCGGGAGAGACTGCTGTGAACCAGGAAAAGATGAAGGAAGCGTCGGCGCGGCACTCCGTGCAAGACCACCCCCAGTGGCCCGACGTGCGCCGCCTGGTGATGCGCAGCCGCTACGTCTCGATGGCCTCCACCGATCCCGACGGCCATCCGCGGGTCACTCCGATCGGCTCGCTGATGCTCAAGCGGGACGGCACCGGCTGCTACGGCCAGCTGTTTGCCCACGGGTTGGGCCAGAACGTGGATCGGGACGACCGGGTCACGATTCTCGCGGTCTCCGCCAGCAAGTGGCTGTGGCTCGACGCGCTGATCCGCGGACGCTTCCGCCGTGTCCCCGGCGCGCGGCTCCGCGCCCGCATCGGTGCGCTGCGCGACTCCACCGAGGTCGAGCGCCGGATCTGGTTCCGCCGGATCCGCGGCGTGCGCTGGACCCGGGGCTCGAAGATGATCTGGGAGAAGTTGCCCCACGTGCGGGAGGTGACGATCGAATCGATCGAGCCGGTACGCATCGGTCCGCTGACCAGGCACCTCTGGCCGGCGGGGCCGCGGGCCTAGCATGCTGCACGTAACCAACGGCGACGCCGCCGGCGGCGGGATCCGCCGAGCCCTCGAGTTGGCCGGGCTGAGCGGTGAGGTGTTGCCCTGGCGCGATGTGCTCCACGACGGTCCCGTCACGCCGCTGCCGCCGGCCCAACGCGCGGTCCAGCGGGCCCGCTTCCTGGCGAGCTGCGGGTTCGGCTCCGAAGGGCAGATCCTGGAGGATCTGCGTCGCCGGGACGCCACCCTGGAGTCGGCGATCTCCACCGCTGACGAGATCCTGCTCTGGTTCGAGCACGACCTCTACGACCAGCTGCAGCTGATCGAGATCTTGCCCCGGCTGGTGGGGAGCGGCGCCCGCTGTAGCCTGATCTGCATCGACCGCTTCCCCGGCATCGAGCCGTTCCACGGGCTCGGACAGCTCAGTCCCGAACAGTTGGCGAGTCTCGTGCCGGGCCGACGCGTTCTCGTTGCCGATGACTTCGACCATGCCGCCCGGGCCTGGCAGGCGTTTACCGCCAACGACCCGCGACGCCTGGGTGAGCTCGCCGCCGAGGCGAACGCGCCGCTCCCGTTTCTGCCCGCGGCACTGGCGCGCTTCTGCCGGGCCTACCCCGACGTGGAGGGGGGGATCGACCTCACCGAACGGATCACCCTCGAGGGTCTCGCCGCCGGAATCGACACGGCGGCCGGGCTCTTTCTCCATCAGCAGCAGGTCGAGGAGCATCCGTTCCTGGGGGATGCCGGCTACTGGTGTGTGCTGCGGGATCTGGCTGGCGGCGCTCATCCCGCCATCGAGATCGAGACGGCGACCCACCAGGCCTTCGCCGGCTCGACCGTGCGGCTGACCTCCTCAGGGAGCCGCGTGCTCGCTGGAGAGGCCGACCGGATCGAGCTTAACGGGATCGATCGTTGGCGTGGCGGCGTGCACCTGACCGCCGCGGATCCCTGGCGCTGGGACCCGGGAAAGCGCCAATTCCGGCGCCCGGAGAAGGGGTTTGTCTAGCTTTTGTTGGGTCTAGCGTGCGTTTGTCTTGAATTTGTCCTGGACATGTCTAGCTTTACTCACTATATTTCCTCCATCAGACCCCTAAACCCTGAACAGGAGGATCCGAGATGGAAGACACCAAGACCTGGCCCGACCTCGCGGTCGGCCTCTACGACCGACTGACCGGCCGCAACGCCGAGATCACCTACGAGATGCAGAACCTGGACGTCAAGGTTCCGAGCAGTGCTTCCGAGGACGCGACCCACGCCACCTGGAAAGTCGACGGCACCCTGCGTATCCGGACTCGTGATCTCTCGAGTTGAGGAGGGCCGCTGCCCGCTGAGTGTGGCCGGCGAAGCCCGGCTGCAGGGCCCGCTGGTGACCTGGCGCCTCGTCGGAGACGGTTCGACGCTTTCCTGCGAGGCGCCTGCGCACACGCCTTGGACAGCACTCCTGCGCGGCGGGCTCCCCGGCACGGGCCCTCTCCAGCGTCTCGACCGCGTGTTGCGGGCAACTTCCCTGACCCTCGAGGTGCGGCGGGGCGCCAAGGCGCTGGCGTATCTCGGAGCGGAGCAGGGTAACGAACGGCGCTTTGCTCCGGCGGCCCGGCGCCTCGACCGGCTCCTGGTCCGCTCGCCCTTGCGTCCCACCTGGTTCGGAACCGTGGAACGCGCGGGTCGATGAACGCCGGGGCCATGAACGCCGGGTCGACGACCGCCGGGCCGATGACGGCTGCGCCGACCAGGGGGCAGGTGCTCGTCACCGGTGCCACCGGCTACATCGGCAGCCGTCTGATACCGCTGCTGCTGGAGAAGGGCTGGTCGGTTCGGGCCCTCGCCCGGGCTCCCCAAAAACTGGCGCGCCAACCCTGGTTCGACGATCCTCGCGTCGAGGTGATCCCGGGAGACCTGAGCAACCCCGAGCAACTCGACGAGGCGTTGGACGGCTGCTTTGCCGCCTACTACCTCGTTCACTCGATGATCAGCGCCGGCGGGGACTACGCGGTCCGCGACCGCCGTCTCGCCGAGAACTTCGTGCGAGCCGCGGAACGCACGAAGCTCCAGCGCATCATCTATCTCGGTGGGCTCGGCGAGTTGGGCGAATCCCTCTCGCAGCATCTGGCGTCGCGCCGCGAGGTCGAGGCGATCCTCGGTTCCACCGACATCCCCCTGACCGCCTTCCGCGCGGCGATGATCATCGGTTCGGGCTCGGCGTCCTTCGAGATCCTGCGCTACCTGGTCGAACATCTTCCGGTCATGTTGACGCCGAAGTGGGTTGCTACCGAATGCCAGCCAATCGGCGTAGCCAACGTGCTCAACTACCTGGTGGACTGCCTGTCGGTGCCCGAAACCGCCGGCCGCGATCTCGATATCGGCTGCCCCGACGTTCTGACCTACAAAGAGTTGATGCAGGAGATGGCCGCCGCACGCGGGCTGAGTCGCCGGGTGGTGATTCCGGTGCCGGTCTTGACTCCCAAACTGAGCTCGCTGTGGATCCACTTGGTCACGCCGATCGGCCACCGCATCGCCCGGCCGCTGGCCGAGGGGCTGCGCAACCGGGTCGTCTGTCGCGATGACGACGCGCGGCGCCTGATGCCCCAGAAGCTGTACAGCGTGCGCGAGGCCATCGAGCGCGCGGTCCAGCGCACCGAGCAGGGCAACCTGGTTTCGACCTGGTCCAGCAGCGGCCGGGTGCCGGGGGATCCCGATTGGGCCGGTGGCACCCTGTTCGTCGACCGCCGGGAAACCGAGATCGACGCCCGGCCGGAACAGGTGTTCCGCGCGGTTTGCCGCATCGGCGGCGGCAACGGCTGGTACGCCGCCGATTGGCTGTGGAGGGTTCGCGGCTGGATGGACCGCCTGGTCGGAGGTCCCGGGTTGCGTCGCGGTCGCCGTGATCCCGAGACGGTGGCCTACGGCGAAGCGCTGGACTTCTGGCGGGTGGCCGGCATCGAACCCGGCCGTCGGCTGGTGCTCCGTGCCGAGATGAAGCTACCCGGCGAGGCGGAGCTGACCTTCGAATTGACGCCGACGGAACGGGGTACGCGCCTGGAGCAGACGGCGCGCTTCCAGCCCAAGGGTTTGTTCGGGTTGGCCTACTGGTATTCGGTGCTGCCGCTGCACCACGTCGTGTTCCGCGGCATGATGAACGGAATTCGCCGCTGCGCCGAGACCATGGAGTCCGGCGGACCCGGGGGAGGCACCTTGGTCGATCCGGTCGCTCCCAACGCGGAGACAACGGAGGCGAACTCCCTTCAACCGTTGCAAGGTCGACACTAGAATCGGCCCATGTCCGGAGGTTGGCTTCACCTGGCCGCGACCGTGGCCCTCGGACCGCTGCTGTTGATCCAGGGCCGCCGCGTACGCCGAAGCATCCAGAAGTTGCCGGAGCCGCCCGGGGCCCGAGAGGGTCGCGTCGGCCGGGGCCCGCATCTGCGTGTCTTGTTCGTCGGCGATTCCTCGGCGGTGGGCGTGGGCGTCTCGACCCTCGACGAAGCGCTACCCGGTCAGGTGGTCGTCGGATTGGCCAGCGGCCACGACACCGACTGGCGCTTGATCGGTCGCACCGGCGCGACCACCCGCGACACCCTGACCCGCTTGAGCGAGGAGCCCGCGGAATCCTTCGATATCGCGGTGACGGCTCTCGGGGTCAACGACGTTACTCGCCGCTGTTCCCTCGACGGATGGCTCGAGGAGCAGGCCGCGTTGGTCGACCTGCTGGAGCAGCGCTACGGCGTGCGGCGCACGATGCTTTCCGGCCTGCCGCCGGTCCACCGGTTTCCCGCTCTACCCCAGCCGTTGCGCTGGTATCTCGGTGCCCAGACGAGGCGTTTCGATCGGAGCCTCGCCCGTTTCGCCGCCGGACGTCCCTGCTGTACCCACGTTCCGATCAGCGAGGAAACCGGCGACACGGGCATCGACGCGATGGCCTCCGACGGCTTCCACCCGGGGCCTCGCATCTACGCCCGCTGGGCCGAGCTCGTCGTCGAGGCGATTCGCCGGGAGGCCCGATGAAACCCTCCGACGGAAACGGCACGGTCTGGGTTCCGACCCGGGAGGAGGCGCTGCGCCGGCTCGAAGCGTTCGTTCCCCGCGCCGGCCGAGCCTATGCGGCCACACGCAACGAGGATCGCGGCCCCGCGGACCGGGGCAATGTCAGTGGGTTGTCTCCCTATGTGTCCTGTCGACTGCTGCATGAACGGGAGATCGTCGCGGCGGTTCTCGAGGAGCACTCGCCACGGGCCGCCGAGAAGTTCGTGCAGGAGGTTTGCTGGCGCACCTACTGGAAGGGATGGCTCGAGATGCGGCCCGGCGTCTGGTCCGACTACGTCGCGGCGGTCGCGCTACAGCACGAGCGCTTCCGGGAAGACGATCGTTACCGGCGCGCCCTCGACGGAACAACCGGGATCGAGTGTTTCGACGCGTGGCGAGAGGAGTTGCGGGGTGAAGGCTATCTGCACAATCACGCGCGCATGTGGTTCGCCAGCATCTGGATTCACACCCTCGAGTTGCCCTGGCCCCTCGGTGCCGCGCTTTTTCATCGTGAGCTGCTGGACGCCGACGCGGCCTCGAATACGTTGAGTTGGCGTTGGGTCGCCGGACTGCAGACTCGCGGCAAGGCCTACCTGGCTCGCTCCGCAAACATCGCCCGCTACACCGACGGACGCTTCCCGGCGACGCGAGGGCTCGCCGATTCCCCGTTGGCGCTGGATGAGGCGCCCTACGGCCGCGAGCCGCTGGAACCGTTGCCCGACCGCGCGGAGGGGGACGTGCTGTTGCTGCACCCGGAGTTGTTGGCGTGCGAGCCGGCAGGGCTGGATCCGGCCGACTACGACAAGGTGGTGATCTATGAGGGGCACGAACGGGCGCCCGGCTTCGAGGCTTCACCGCCGGTGGCCGCCTTTGCCGCGGGCGCGATCCTGGATGCGTCCTCCCGGGTCGAGGCGGCTAGCGGCCGGGTGCCGTCCCGGCTCGCCTCTCTCACCCTGTCGGCCCTGCAGCAGATCGGTATCGAACCCGGATCCCGCGTCGTCGCGTTTCGCCCCTGCGTCGGCTTTCTCGCCGACCCCTTCGCCAGGCTGAAGTCCGATTGGGAAGCCGCCGGCGGCAGCTGGTCCGAGGTGCGCCCGGCCTGGGATGGGGCGTTCTTCCCGCAGGCCACAGCCGGTTTCTTCCGCCTGAAGAAATCGATTCCCGCGGTGCTCTCGCGCCTGGAGCTCGTGTAGGATCGACGCCGACCCCAAGGGAGGCATCCATGGCACGAGTCACCGGAATCGGCGGCGTCTTCTTCATCTCGCCCGACCGCGAGAAATCGATGCAGTGGTATCGGGACCACATGGGCATCGACTCCGAGAGCTGGGGCAAGGTCTACCTCTGGCGCGAGCACGAACGCTCCGAGAAGATCGGCTACACGGTCTGGAGCGTCTTCCCTCACGGCGCCGACAAGTTCGAGCCGGGGGGCAAGCCCTTCATGGTCAACTACCGGGTCGACGACATCGACGGAATGATCGCCGAGATGAAGGCCAACGGCGTCCAGGTGGTGGGCGAAACCGAGCAGCACGAGAACGGCAAGTTCGCCTGGGTGCAGGACCTCGACGGCAACAAGATCGAGCTGTGGCAGCCGATCGATTCCGACCAGGATCCTTATTTGTAGATCTTTGGGTCTATGGCCTTGCCTGTAGCCTAATCCGAAGCCCTAGGTAGCCTAATCCGTGGCTTGGTCCGTAGCCTTGTTTGGAAGTCGGGTCCGTTGCTGGCGTGACTTTCGCGGGCGCGTTCGTTTCTTGAACGGTGTTCGGTCTCCTCTTGCCTGTGTCCGGTCTCTACTGGGAGTTGCCATGACCCGTTTGATGTTCGCCTGGCTGATCGCAAGTCTCCTGTTCGGTGCCGTCGCTTCCGCGGGGGCCGGCGAAGCAGCCGTCTACGGTTCCGACGAGGACCGCGCGGCGATTCTCGCGACCTTCGATTCCTGGAACCGGGGTTGGAAAGAGCGGGACGCGGCGTTGGCGGTGCAGGACTACGCCGACGACGTGGACTGGACCAACGCCTTCGGCGATCGTTTCCAGGGCAAGCCGGCGCTACGGGAGGGGCTGGAGTTCATCTTCGGCCTGGACTTCGTGATGGCCGGGGACTCGGCGAACAACGCGTACGCCGACATCACTTTCCTGGCCTCCGACGTGGCGCTGGTGCGCAGCAAGCTGGTGCGAGCAGGGCAGCGGCGATCGACCGGTGAGGTGATGCCCGACCGGCAGATGAATCATCTGCGGGTGCTTCAGAGGCGGGAGGGGCGTTGGCTCATCGTCAGCCACATGATCTCCCAGGCCCAGGAGAAGCGCTGAGAAGAACTGCTGACGGGCAGTGCTGACGGGGCAGCGTTGGCAGGGCGGCGTTGGCGGGGCCGGCCCTACAGTTTGCCGAAGACCAGGGCGACCAGGATCACCGGCAGGTAGACCAGCGATGCGAAGAAGGTCGCCCGCGCCCGGGCCCGGCTGCGTTCCATGGCGAAGCGCACGCCGAGGTAGGCGAACCAGCAGCCGACGGCGGTGGCCGGCACCAGGTAGATCCAGCCGACCATGCCCTGCCAGAAGGGCAGCACGCTGACCACGCCGAGGGTGACCAGCGAGAACAGCATCTGGCCGGCGACGCTGCGCTCGGTGCCGTCGGCGACCGGAGCCAGCTTGTAGTCGACCTCCTGGTAGTCCTCGCGGTTCATCCAGGCCATCGACAGGATGTGCGGCCACTGCCAGAAGACGATGATGCCCATCAACAGCCAGCCGCCCAGGGACAGGGCGCCGGTGGCGGCGAACCAGCCGATCAGCGGCGGCGCGGCGCCGACCAGGGCGCCGACCAGCGTCGAGATCGAGGTCATCGGCTTGAGCGGGGTGTAGGCGAACAGGTAACCGACGGTGATCAGCGCGGCGATCAGGCCGCT
>CAZBZH010000084.1:8900-11267 GCA_964496265.1 uncultured Acidobacteriota bacterium
GCCATGATGCCGACGCCCATGCCGAGCCAGAACACGCCGCCCACCGCCAGGGCGAAGCCGAAGGCGGTGCCCTCCAGCACGTCGATGCGGCCGTCGGGAATCGGGCGCTTGGCGGTGCGCCCCATGCGGGCGTCGACCCGGTGCTCGATCGCCATGTTCAGGGCGCAGGCCCCGGCCGACGAGAGCGCCGTTCCGACGACGACATGGAGGAAGGTCCAGAAGACGAAGTTGTCGGTGATGCCGAGCCAGTAGCCGACGGCGGCGGTCAGGGTCACGGTCAGGGTGATGCCCGGCTTGGTCAGCGCGTAGAAGTCCGCCAGCCGACTGCGGCTCGCGGTGACGCTGCTGGTGGCGATCTGACCCGACATACTCGAATTCCCTGAACTAAGTCTTTCGATGCGTTTCCCTGATGGGCGGCCTTCGGTTGCTTCCCCGACTCAGTGATTCGCCGCGGCGGAGGGTTCATCGGCGGTTTGCGCCGCCTGTTTGAGGAACCCGGTCGTGCGGACGGCCAACTCGACGACGGCGTCCGCCCAGTCATCCTCGGCGTTCACCGAGGGTACCAGACGGAAAAGCTCGCCACCATGCTCCTCCCAGTCCTCCCGGCCCCGCATGGCCAGCTCTTCCAGGGTCTCCAGGCAGTCGGCCACGAAGGCCGGGCTGAGGATCACCGCCCGCTTTTTGCCCGCTTTCGCGTGTTCGACGATCAGCTCGTCGGTGTAGGGCTTGATCCAGGGGTCGCGCCCCAGCCGGGACTGGAAGCAGATCACCCGCTTTTCAGGCGGAATGCCCAGTTTGTCCGCCAGTTTCTCGGCGGTGTGGTAGCACTGGGCGCTGTAGCAGTTGCGGTTGGCCTCGACGATCTTGCGGCAGCAGTCCGGGGTCTCGAGGCAGTGCCGGCCGGTCTCGTCGCTCTTGCGCATGTGCCGCTCGGGCAGGCCGTGGAAGCTGAAAAACACCACCTCGGGGTCGATCTCCTCGAGGTGCGGCCGGGCCACCCGGGCCTGGACATCCAGATAGACGTCCTCGTGGTAGAACGGGGGCACCACCTGGATCCACGGCGTATTCCACAGCTTGCCCGCCTCGCGGAAGATCTCCTCGAGGGACGATCCGGTCGCGGCGGAGCTGTACTGGGGGTAGAGCGGAAAGACCACGATCCGGTCGACCCCACGCTCCCGCATCCGGGCCAGGGTGCCCGGAATCGAGGGTTCGCCGTAACGCATCGCCAGATCGACGTCGATCTCTTCACCCAGCCGCTCCTGGACCTTGGCCGTCAGCTGGCGGCCGTAGACCAGCAAGGGGGACCCCTCGTCGGTCCAGACCTTCTCGTAAGCCTCACCCGACTCCTTGGGCCGGAAGGGCAGGATGAACAGGTTGAGGATCAGCCAGCGCTTCCACCCCGGGATATCGAGTACCCGCGGATCCGACAGAAACTGGCGCAGATAGGGCCGCACGTCGGAGGGAGCAGGGCTCTTCGGAGTACCCAGATTGAGCAGCAGAAGACCGGTCTTCTCAGGGTGGAGCATGCCCTCAGTTTAGCAAAGGGGGCCCCTTTCAACCGGTGTGGCGGCCGGTGTGGCAACGGGCCTTGCAACCCGGCTGGCGACCGGCTGGGCAACCCGCCCGGCAACCCGTCCGGCAACTGGCCCGGCAGGCAGCGTGGCAGCCAGCCGGCGACCGGTGCAGCCCGTCGGCCGGAGGGGCGTTAGCGCGCTTCCCGGTGCTGTTCGCGCAGTACGTGCTGGGCCCGGTGGAACACCTCGTCGAGGACGTAGGTCGGGTGCCGCTCGTACACCCCGCGGAGGCCGCCCTTCCCGTCGACCAGCGCCTGGCGTTGAGCCCGGGCCGCTTCCTGCAGGCCCTCCACACCCTCGTTCAGGGGGCCGAGGCCGATCCCCTCGGCCAGGGCCCGAACCTCCTCCAGGGAGCCCGTCAGGAGCTCCCAGCGGCCGCTCTCGGCGCCGTAGGTCTCCGCCAGCTCCGCCAGCCGTTCCGGCGTGGTGTTCTCGGGGTCGGCGCTCACGCTCAGCAGCACCACCCCCTCGATCCGGCGCTCGACGTACTGGGTCTGGACCAGGCCCAGATGCTTCATCAGATCGGGGCAGGGGTCGGCGCAAAGGGGATCGAACAGGGTCACGATCGAGACCTGACCGTCGAGATCCGCCGGTCCGAAGGCCGAGCCCTGCCGGTCGATCAGCCGGTAGACCGGGGCCTGGCCGGACACCTCCGGGGCCTCCACCCGGCGAATCAGAAACGGCCGCAGCAGGGTCAGGGTCACGGCGCCGATGACGAAAGCCCAGAAGAAGGGGCTGCGCAGCAACGCCCGGGGGCCCGAGACCGCGGGTTTCGGCGGGGATTCCCGCGGGG